>JAPDPT010000014.1 GCA_034506315.1 candidate division KSB1 bacterium
CTGATGGAATACTTGCAGAGTCACCAGTTCGAGGGGGTATGGCTGATCGATAAGCTGGGAGGATGGCTCAAGGAAGGCCTCCCCTTCCGCGGCCAAAGGATCATCGCCTATCACAAGAGCTGGGAGTATTTCTGCCGCGATTTCGGTCTGGAAATCGTCGATTATGTGGAACCGAAGCCAGGCATTCCTCCTACGGCGAGGCACGTGAAGGAGGTGATCGACGAGATCCAGACTCTGGGCATCCGGCTGCTGTTAGTCGACAACTACTACGAGCGCAACACACCGGCGGAGATCGAGGCGCGAACCGGGGTTAAGGCCGTCTTTCTTCCGCAGATGGTGGGCGGAGAGCCGGGGATCCACACCGTGTTTGACCTCTACGATTCCTGGGTGCGCAAAATCCGCGCGGCCCTGGACTCTGCCCGCTGAGGGAACCTGACAGTCGGGAGGGGCGGGTACCGATCGAAGCCACGCCGGTTGCGGACCGCTTCCACCGCTGGACGCCGTTCGGCGCGCCGGAGCGGTGGGGGGCATATCCCTGCCTCTGAGGAGGTGTGAGAAATGATGGGGCTATTGTCCTTCTTGTTGCCGCCTCTGGTAGCTGCGCTGCTGGTAGTGGCCATTCACGTCTACTTCGGCCTCCACGTGATCCGGCGCGAGATCATCTTCGTAGACCTCTCCCTCGCCCAGATTGCGGCCCTGGGTGCCACCCTCGCCTTTGTCCTCGGGATCCATCCCGAGGAGCCGCTCTCGTACGTGTTTTCTCTTTCGTTCGTGATTCTTGGAGGCCTGTTTTTCGCCTTGACGAGAGCGCGGGAGCAGCGCATCCCGCAGGAAGCCATCATCGGGATTGCGTATGCGGTGGCGACCGCGATGGCCATCCTCGTGGCGGACCGAGCCCCGGGCGGAGCGGAGCACATCAAAGAGACTCTGTCCGGTACGATCCTCTGGGTCCGGTGGGTCACCATCGGGCAGATGGCGGCCCTTTATCTCGTCGTCGGCCTTCTGCACGGGATCTTCCGCAGGCGCTTCTTCGCCCTTACCGAAAAGTACCGCTCGGGTGAACTAGGCCGTGCCGATCGCGGGTGGGACTTCCTTTTCTATTTGACCTTTGGCCTAACGATTGTGCTGAGCGTGCGGGTTGCCGGCATCCTGCTGGTGTTTTCGTTCCTCCTTGTCCCGACATCGGCGGCCCTGCTGCTGGCGGGTTCGTGGAGAAGTCAGCTCCTGCTGGGATGGGGCATCGGCCTTGCCGCAGCAGTTGGTGGCTTGTGCCTGTCCTACGCCTGGGACCTGCCGAGCGGCCCTGCGATCGTCGCCCTGCTGGCCTTCGTCTTGTCCCTGACCGCAGTCTTCCGGGCTTTCTCGACCAAGAAGCGTTCCGCTCTGGTCGCCAGGGATTAACAGGCTCTTATCGAGGGCAGCGCGGAAAGATTCCTGAGCCCGTCGGGGATGGCCTGAGGTCTGTCGGAGGGCTCTCTGGCTTCGCAGGGCAGGTGAGTGCGATCGGGGCGGCGCGGGCCAAACCATCCCACGGGCGCGGGAGCTGCGTTTCAAGGCTCCTTCGCGTGGACTCGCTCGTGCACAAGCTCGGTGATCACCGCGGCCATCCGGTCAGCTTCGGGCGAGGAGTACTCCTCGATCCGCCCCGCGTCGCACAGCAGGGGCAGCTGCGGATCGATGGGCAGTCGCGCCACAATGGGCACGTCCGCCATGGTGGCCACCTTGAAGGCCTGGCTGGGGCCGAACAGCTCATGACGCGTTCCGCACTGAGGGCAGAGGAAGTAGCTCATGTTTTCGATGATCCCCAGGATGGGCTTCTCGAGAAGCTCCACCATCCGCACGGCCTTCCGCACGATCATCGCCGCAAGGTCCTGAGGCGTGGTCACCAGCAGCACACCGTTTGTCGGCAGCTGTTGAAGGACCGTAAGCGGTGCATCCGACGTCCCCGGCGGGAGGTCGATCAGCAGGTAATCGAGCTCGCCCCAGAGGACGTCCTGCCAGAATTGCTTGATGGCGCCGGCGATGAGGGGCCCGCGCCAGACCACGGGTTGGTCTTCGTTCTCCAGCAGGAGATTGAGGCCCATGACGTAGAGCCCGGTCCGAGTGCGAATCGGAATAACAGCGCCAAAGCCAGTCTGCGGGTGGCGCGTGACCCCGAAAAGCCTGGGGATGCTGGAGCCCGTAATATCGGCGTCCAGGATCCCGACGCGGTAGCCCTTGCGGCGTAGACCGACGGCGAGGAGGGCAGTGGTCACGCTCTTGCCCACGCCCCCTTTGCCGCTCATCACCGCGATTACGTGGTCAATCCGATTGAGCTCCTGGGCGATCCCCGAAGGCGTTTCCTGAGCGGACAAGGATCTTTCCCGTCGCAGCTCTTGGGCCAGTGACTCCCGCTCCGCGGCGGACATCTCCAGGAACTCGACGGATACAGGTACGCCGTTCCCGACCACCGAAGTGACGGCACGCTTGACCTCGTCCTCAAAGCGAGAGGCCAGGGGGCAGCCCCGGACGGTCAACGCAATGCGAATGTGAACCGCGCCGTCCTTGGACGTAATCCCCCGGATCATATTCAGCTCCCCCAGGGTCTTCCCGATTTCGGGATCGACAATTCTCCCCACCGCTTCGCGAATTCGCTGTTCGAGTTTTTCTTCCACAGGATTCTTCTCTCCATCCCGCCTGATTTAGGGTTCCTCTATTCCCGTCTCACCGCAGATCTTCTACGGGGCAGGTGACAGGGCTACCGAAGCATCCCACCGACGATGACGTCGGTGGCCTCCTCCTCGGTGAGCCCGCGCGCCATGAGCGTTTCCAATTGCTTCTTATCAACGCTGCCGATGGCCGCCTCGTGGGTGAGCTTTGCGGTATCGTGCCGCACCAGAAGCCTGGGCACGGCGCTGGCCATGGCCTCGCTTCCGCGGATGACCTCCACACAGTCTACATGGCCGCGACTGAAGGGGCCTTCCCCGACAATTTCCCCGAGTACCTCACTGTGCGCCTGATCCGTCACGGCGATGCGGCTCTTGGCGAGCCCCTTGGCCCCCGCCCCTCGAAGTAGGAGGGACTCCCTCACTACAATCTTGTCCTGCCTCTTGCCGTAGACCTTGGCCGCCACTTCACAGATCCCCTTGTCCGCTACCTCCGCTTCGAAGTCCAGGTCCAGTTTTCCCACGGTTCCCTTGACGAGCTTGAACTCGCTTTGCAGGACGCCCCCCGCTGAAACGGTGGCGCGCGTCTTTGGAAGGACCTCGCTTCCTCCCTGTTCGCCATGGTAATGGGTCTCGCGGTAGACCATCTTCGCCCCGCGTCCCACTATGATCCGTGCGTCCATCACGTGGCGGACCCGCAAGGCGTTGGGGAACGTGCAGTGAGCCACAAAGCTGACCTCGGCGCCGTCCCCAATCTCAAACAGGGACACGATCTCCTGTATTCCCTCCTGAGGGATGAGGCCGAAGCAGAGGTGAACCGGCTGCGGAATGCGGGCTTCTGGCTCGACCACCACCCTCACACGCACGCCCGTGGGCATCTCCTCCGTCTCAACGTGGAGCCCCGGTACGGTCTTGCTCCCCAGGACGTGGTTGCCATGGACGGCGAGACTGGCGAAATTGCTGTTGCGCAGCACATCGGGCTTGCCACCGCTTTGTTCGTAGGCCCGAACCAGGAGCTCAAACTCCTGGCTGAAGTCAAACGGCTTTGTGAGAACAGGGGCAGGATCAGGCACTGCGAGTCACCTCCTCGTCCGGCTCGTTGACGTGGTCGCATCCGCGGCAGTGCATCCGGAAGAAGCGCGCGACCTCTGCCGGGTCGCCTGTTTTCAGAATGGTTCCGTTGCACATGGTCGAACTACGGTCCGCAACAGCTGCCACTTCCTCTTGATGGGTAATGAGGAGGACGGAAGCACCGAAATGGGCGAAAGTCCGGATGGCCTCGGTGATGAAGTTGAGGCTGAGGGCATCGATTCCGGAGTCGGGCTCGTCCAGGATAACCAGCTTCGGCATCATGGCGAGGACCGAGGCCAGCTCAATTCGCTTTCGCTCGCCCCCGCTCAGGGACTGGTCAACCATGCGATCCAGGTAGCGCCGCGGTTCGAGGCCGACACGCAGCAGGGCCTCTTCCGGGGGCAGGCCGTTGCCGGAGGTGCGGCGGGAGAGCAGAAGGTACTGGCGCACGGTGAGTCCCTCGAAGCGGGCCGGTTCCTGCCACGCCAGGGTGATGCCCCGGCGAGCGCGCTCCCAGACCGGAAGAGCCGTCACGTCCTCCCCCTCGAAGAGAATGCGTCCCTGTGTGACGCGATATCCCTCAAGCCCCATGATGCTGTAGGCAAGCGAGGACTTCCCCGTTCCGTTGACCCCGAGAATGCTGTGAATTTCCCCTTTGCGGACCGACAGGTTGACGTCGCGGAGAAGGGGATGCCCGTTGACTGTCACGTGAAGCTTGTCGATTTGCAGCCGCATGCCACTCCACCTATCTCTTCGTCCATTCCTGGCCGCCCGCGCTCCCTGTTGCCGGGAGGACTGGACCGAGGCCGCGACGGGTGGACGACCTCGGGAGGCAAACGCGAGGCGGTCGGTAAAGGTTCCTTCCCGGAGTTTACGGGATGGGACTGGCGAACGGCGGTGGTAGGCGGCTTACTCCAAGGGCTCCAGCCTGCACCTCGCAGACATAGACCCACCCGCGGGATCGGGAACGCGCCGTCTTTTTCTTCCCGCATGTGTGATTCCGTTTGTGCGCAAGGCTGATCTTTCCCTACTTTGCGCCGCGTGTACAGAGCACAGGAAGGAAGACCAAGCCCGGGACGAACATGCGCCAGGTCGCCGCTCTCGACTACGCCGTGATCGTCTTCTACCTCGCGACGATGCTGTGGGTGGGGCTGTATTTCCGAGACAAGGTGCGCAGCGCCGCAGACTACTTCGCGGGCGGCAATCTTCTGCCCTGGTGGGTAAGCGGCATCTCGCTCTACATGAGCACTTTCAGTGCCTGGACCTTCTCCGGAGCTGCCGGATTTGTCTACGACAAGGGCTACTTTGGGCTGATCTACTTTGCTACCTGGAGCTTGGCGTTCTTCATAGGTCATCGGTTCACGGCGGCCCGCTGGCGTCGCGCCCGGGTGATCTCCCCGATTGAGTACCTGGCCACCCGTTACAACGCAACCACGCGCCAGCTTATGAGCTGGATCATGACGATTTCCAGCGTGCTCACCGCGGGGATCACCCTTACCGCCGTGTCCAAGATCGTCGCCGCAGCCCTGAGGCTTGACCAGACCCTCGTTACGGTGACGATCGGGGCGGTGATGATCCTGTACACCTACCTGGCGGGGCTATGGGGTGTAGCGGTAACCGACGTTGTGCAGTTTATGGTCCTGTTGGCGAGCACCGTGGTCATCCTGCCCCTTAGTCTGCAAGCCGCCGGCGGCCTCCCTCGAGTGATCCAAGCGGCGCCCCCACTGGAATGGGATTTTACCTATCACGGGGTTCACTATAATGTGCACTGGTTGCTGGGAGTTACGATCATCAACATCGTCAACTCCATGTCGCTCCTTGCCGCGCAGAGATACTACAGCGTACGGGACGAGAAAGCGGCCCGGCACGTGGGCCTCTCGGCGAGCCTCCTATTCTTGACGGTTCCTATCCTCTTCGGCTTGCCCCCGCTGGCTGGACGCGTGCTTTGGCCCAGCCTCGAAGCGGGGTCTTTCGTCCAGACGCTGGGGCATACGAGCGATCTCATCTACGTGCGGATTTCCCTTGCGACGCTGCCGAATGGCCTGATCGGCCTTTTCCTTGCGGCCATGTTCGCGGCCACGATGAGCACCCTCGACACCACGTTCAACGTGGTTTCGGCCGTAGCGGCGCAGGACATCTACAAGGGCCTGCTTCGACCGGAAGCGGAAGACCGCGAGGTTTTCCTGGTGGGACGCGTGACCACTCTGATTGTGGGGCTTACGGTGACCGGCCTTGCCATATGGTACGCCCGGAGCAGCCTGGGCATCTTCAATCTGATGGCTTTGATCGTGGGGCTTTTCCAGCTCCCCCTATCTATCCCGGTGGCAGTCGGGCTTCTGAGCCGGAGAGTGGCTCGCTGGTCTGCCACAGCCGCCATGAGCTGGGGCTTTGCGACGGGCCTGCTTGCCCAGTTCGCACTGCGCTGGCCCCTGGGCTTCCTCATTTACGGCAGCGCGGGGGCAACGCTTGCAATCCTGTTCGGGTCCTGGCCGCTTGGAGCGCTGTGGCGTCGTAGTCCGGTCGCCTGTGCAGCTCTTTCGGCGGCCGTGGGTGTGGCTCTCTGGTTTGGTCTGCCGGCCGCGGCGGCCGAGCCTCTGTCGCAAGGGCCGCTCTGGGCCACCCGCCTCATAGCCCTTGCCATGGGCGGATCCTTGTTTGCCTTCGCGAGGCGCTTCGCGGACGAGTCGGAAGAGGAGCGCCGGGTCGTGGAGGAGTTCTTCCGGCGTCTGGCTACACCCGTGGACGTAGCCCGGGAAGTCCTGTCCCGCCACAGCCCACAATCCTCGCCGGTGCGGATCGTCGGCTTGGTCAGCCTGTCCTTGGGCATGCTGGTGCTCGGTCTGCTACTCTTTCCCTCGGGAAGGCAGGTCTGGCCGGCAAACGCTGCAGTAGGGGCCGTGCTGGTTGGTTGCGGCGCGTGTCTGGTGCGTCTGGGCCGGCTTGGCTCTCGGGAGCAACGGCCTGGCACGTCTTACCCTGGGCGACGATGAGCCAAAGTACGCACCGCCGCGCAGGACGCAGCTTGGGTCCCGCCGACCAGCGAAAACCGTGGCCTCCACTGCGGCGAGGGGGGAAAGCTCTCCGCACTGGCTTCCTGTTGGCGAGGCGGTTGGGCATCGACTTGCGCGGGGTACGAGGGGAGAGACGGGCGAGATTTTCCTCTCGACGCACGACACTGGCCGCCCTAAGGCCACGAGCAGCCGGCCCGAAGACGATCCCTGATCGGTAGGGGGCACCCAGCAGTAGGAAGGCGGACACGGCGCGGGCAATCTCCTTCTCCCTCGGCCCAGGTAGGGCAGGGAGGGAGCCAAAAAGCAAGGGCGAGGGGGAGGCCCTCGCCCTTTGCCCTACCGCACGGCATCCTCGGGTCAGACCTTCTCGGGGACCACGTACGGGTACCGGTAGTTGCGCGTGAGGTAGAAGTTGGCCTGTTCGTCGCCTACGAAGCGCTCGGCGTGTCCGTCGAAGACCACTTCGCGACCGAGGCGATAGGAGATGTTCGCCAGATGGCAGAGGACGGTGGACATGTGGCCTTCGAGGATATCGGCGTTGAGCTTCGTCCAGTCGTTGGCTCGCACAGCTTCGATGAAGTTCACGAAGTGCGCGCCGCCTCCGGTTCCGGCCAGGTTCATGGGGTCGGCCACGTCCCCGGCGCCATCGTAATACTCGCCGGGCTCATTCTTGCGGCCGTAGTAGGTGTACCACTTGTCCCCATTCAGATACATCCAGCCTTCCGTGCCGTAGAAGAGGTTGCCGATGCGGACGCCGGCTTCGTCATTGGTGTACCAGCCACGGACCTCGAACTGAAGGATCTTGCCGTCGGCGTACTCGAACGTGGCCAGCTGGGTGTTCGGAGTCTCCTGGTCGTCGTCGCAGGCGTACTTGCCGCCCACACACTTGATGCGGACGGGGTGCTCCCGTTTGTTTAGTCCCCAGCGGGCGATGTCCATCTGGTGCGGGCCCTGGTTGCCGATGTCGGCGCACCCGAAGTCCCAGAACCAGTGCCACTTGTAGTGGACCAGGATGGTGTTGTACGGACGGTACTCCGCCGGTCCCAGCCACAGATCCCAGTGCAGACCCTGCGGGACGGGCGCCTCCTGGCCCCGGCCGATGCAGTCGCGCGGCTTGTAGCAGAGGCCCTTGGCCATGTAGATCTCGCCGAGCTTGCCGGAGTGCAGGAATTCGATGGCTCGTCGCACCCCTTCAATGCTGCGATTCTGCATGCCCACCTGGACCACGCGGTTGTACTTGCGGGCCGCTTCGACCATCTTGCGCCCTTCCCAGATGTTGTGGGAGGTGGGTTTTTCCACAAAGACGTGTTTGCCGGCTTGGCAGGCCCAGATGGTGGCCAGCGCGTGCCAGTGGTCGCAGGTGGCGATGGAGACGGCGTCGATGTCCTTGTCCTCGAACACCCGTCGCAGGTCGTACTCGGTCTTGGGCTTTTTCCCTTGGAGTTGCTCGAGCTCGGCGACGCGCTCTGGGAACAGGCGCTCATCGACATCGCAGAGGGTCTTTACCTCTACACCGGGGATGCGCGCCCATTGCCGGTAGTGCTCGCGCCCGCGCCCATTGATGCCGATCACCGCCATCACGATGCGGTCGTTAGCGCCCAGAACGCGCTGCGGTTTGACCGTCCCCAGGACCGCTGAGGCTGCCGCCAGTCCCGCCACACCCTTGGCGCCCGCCTTGATGAACTCACGACGGTCCATCGTGTGTCCTTCGCTCATCACACTCACCTCCTCCGGTGGATCTGAGTTGCCCCGGCACCCTCTTTTTCTCGATCCAGCGCGAAATAAGAGAATTCGCGGTAAAAGGGCAAGGGGAATCTGCCCGCAACGGTGAACCCCTGAAGCGAGCCAGTGGCCCGGAGTAGGCCCCGGCGCCTTTTCGCTTGAAAAAGATCCGGGCGTTGGATATCTTCGCCCAGCTTCGATTCGGGGACCTGTGGGGAGCAGCAGGGAAGGAGGAAGGACGGGGGAACCGCACCTGCCAGCTTGATCCATTGCGCGTTTGCTCAGAGCAATCTTGTGCGGAGGAATGGGCAAAGGGAGGTACACGATGGCTCTCAACATTCGGCCGAAGGAGCAATGTGAATTTGACCTGATATCTCTCGGTGAATGTATGATCCGGCTGAGTCCGCCGGGGCATCAGAGGATTGAGCTCACCCCGTACTTCGAGGCCTGGGCAGGCGGAGGCGAGTACAATGTGGCCTACGCGCTGGCTCGTCTCGGATTGCGCACGGGATGGGTGTCGCGCCTGGTCGACAATCCGCTCGGCTGGTTCATTCGCAACCATGCCCGCGCCAGCGGCATGGACATCAGCGAGGTCGTTTGGGTTCCCTACGATGGGGTGGGCAAGAAGGATCGGATCGGATTGAACTTCACCGAGGTCGGGATCGGCGTGCGGCCCAGCGTGACCCTCTACGACCGCGGCCACTCGGCTGCCTCGCATATGCGGCCGGGCGAGGTGGACTGGAAGCGCATCTTCCAGAAGCGCGGTGTACGCTGGTTCCACACCGGCGGGATCTTTACCGCCCTCAGCGAGACGACCGCTCAGGTGGTCAAGGAGGCGATGCAGGCCGCTCACGAAGCCGGAACCATCGTGAGCTATGACCTCAACTTCCGCAGTAAGCTGTGGACGAGCGAGCAGGCCATCGCCACCACAAGGGAGCTGATGCCATACATTACGGTCCTCATCGGCAACGAAGAGGATTTCCAGAAGACCCTGGGCTTCCAGGTGAAGGGGGTGGACGAGAGCCTGAAGAAGCTCCCGGTCGAAGCCTACAAGGAGATGGTGCAGGAAGTGGTCGGTACCTATCCGCACGTGCAGGTTGTGGCAACCACCCTGCGTGAGGTGGTGAGCGGCCTGATCAACAACTGGTCGGCCATCATGTACTACGACGGAACATTCTACGAGTCCACCCGCTTTGAAGGCCTGGAGATCGAGGATCGGGTAGGCGGCGGCGATGGCTTCTGCAGCGGCATGATCTACGGCTTCCTGAACGGCTTTGCGCCGCAGGACATCGTGAACTTCGGAGCCGCCCACGGCGCACTGCTGCAGAGCACCCGAGGCGACACGTCCATGATCACCCTGGACGAAGTGATGCACGTAATGAAGGGCGGCACGGCCCGGATTAAGCGCTGAGCCTATCCCTTCGCCCATCCGGCAACCGGCAAAGGAGTGGAGGCAATGGCAGGATATGACCAGAGTATCCTCAGGGATTTCCAACCGAAACACGAGTTCTTCGTCGGCATCGATTCGGACGGCTGCGTGTTCGACTCCATGGAGATCAAGCATAAGGAGTGCTTCATCCCCAACATCATCAAGTACTGGGACCTTCAGCCGGTGTCGAAGTACGCGCGCGAGGCAGCGGAGTTTGTGAACCTCTATTCCAAGTGGCGCGGGGCAAACCGCTTCCCCGCGCTCCTCATGGTCTTCGACCTCCTCCGCGAAAGGCCCGAGGTGCAGCGCCGCGGCGTGAAGATCCCCGAAGCGAAAGCGCTGCGCGAGTACGTGGAGTCGGGCGTCCCCCAAAGCAACGCCACACTCCGGGAGTGGGTGGAGCGAACCAATGATCCTACGCTGAAGCGCACCCTCGAGTGGAGCGAGGCGGTAAACCGGACCATTGCGGACATCGTGAAAGGGGTACCGCCCTTCCCGTTCGTGCGGGAAAGCCTCGCCAAGTTGTCACAAAAGGCGGACATCATCATCGTCTCCCAAACGCCCACCGAGGCCCTGGTGCGCGAATGGGAGGAACACGACATCGCCCAATACGCGGCCATCATCGCCGGCCAGGAATTGGGGAGCAAGACCGAGCACATCCGCCTGGCCGCGGGCGGAAAGTACCCGCCGGACAGGATGCTGATGATCGGCGACGCCCCCGGCGACTTGAAGGCAGCCAAGGCCAATAACGCCCTCTTCTACCCCATTAATCCGGGGCACGAGGAGGAGTCTTGGCAGCGCTTCTACGAGGAGGCGATCGACCGCTTCTTCGAGGGAACCTACGCGGGCGAATACGAGAAGCGGCTGATCGAGGAGTTCGAGAAGCTCCTGCCCGACACGCCGCCCTGGAAACACTAAGCCACGGCAGAAGACGACGCTAAGAGAAGGCGCCCCGCAGGGGCGCTTTCGCTTTTGCGTCCAGAGAGGTGAGCGCGCTCTTCCCGAAAAAGCAGGGTTTGGGCCATGGCGGGTATCACACGGAGGCACTTCCTCCAAGAGAGCGTTCGTGCTCTGGCAGGTGCACCGTTCGTCTTCGGGTCTCGACGTCCCGGGTTCGACCTGCTGATTCTCGGTGCACTCGTGTACGACGGCACGGGAGGCGACCCTTTTCCTGCCGACGTGGGCATCCGTGCGGGCAAGGTCGCGGCCATCGGAAATCTGGCGGCGTCTCGAGCCAGGGAGGTGATCGAAGCCAAGGGTTTGGCGCTGGCTCCCGGCTTCGTGGATGTGCACGCTCACACCGACATCGAGCTTCTGGTGGATGGCCGCGCCCAGAGTAAAGTCCAGCAGGGGGTGACTACGGAAATCTCCGGAAATTGCGGAGAGTCCCCTTTTCCGCTCCTGGGCGAAAGCGGGGAGGAACAGAAGGCCCGGTGGAAAAACCGTTACGGGATCGAGGCCGAGTGGAAAACCGCCGGGGGCTTTCTGAACGCGGTGGAGCGAGCCGGAATTTCCCTGAACTACGCGACGCTTGTGGGCCATGGCACCCTTCGCGCCTCGGCCATGGGGCTCGAAAACCGCCCGCCCAGCGAGCGTGAGCTCGCTCGGATGGAAGTTCTCCTGGCCGAAGCCCTGAACGAGGGTGTCTTGGGGCTTTCGACGGGATTAGAGTACGCTCCCGGCGCGTTTGCAGACCGGGAGGAACTTGTCCGGCTCGTGCAGAAGGTCTCCAGCGCGGGCGCCATTTACGCCACTCACATGCGGAACGAAGACGTGCACCTCCTGGAAGCTGTGGACGAGGCCCTCGACGTAGCGCGCCGGACGGGCTGCTCGCTCCAGATCTCTCACTTCAAGGCCTCTCAGCCGAGAAACTGGCCCCTTCAGGAGGCAGCGCTGGAAAAAATTCGGAAGGCCTCTGCGGAAGGGCTGAAGGTACACATCGACTGTTACCCTTACACCGCCTTCGGCACCACGGCACAGGTCCTCTTCCCAATCTGGGCTCGGGAGGGAGGTGGCGCAGCCTTCGTGCAGCGCTTGCGAGACGATGGGCTCTGGCCGCAGATGGCCGCCTTTGCCGAGGACAAAGTGGGTAACCTCGGCGGTTGGCAGAACCTGCTCCTTTCACGGATCGGAGATAGCCGTCGCAGCCACTGGCAGGGCAGGCGACTGGACGAGCTGGCTCGAGAGCAAGGGGTGGAGCCCCTTGCCCTGTTGAGAGACCTTCTTGTCGCGAGCGGAGGTGAGGTGTCTATCGTGGCCTTCGCCATGTCGGAGAGCAATCTGGAGAAAGCGCTCGCCTTCCCGCTGACCATGGTTGGCTCCGACGGCAACGCTGTGAGCCCTGAGGGCCCCCTGGGGCAGGGTCACCCGCACCCGCGCTACTACGGCACCTTTCCACGTGTGCTGGGTCTGTATGTCCGCCAGCGTAAGGTCCTCACCCTCCAGGAGGCCATTCACAAGATGACCGGTCTACCCGCGCGGAAGTTCGGCCTCCGCCGGCGGGGCCTGATTCGAGAAGGATACTTCGCTGATCTGGTGATCTTCGATCCAGACACCGTTGCCGATCGCGCGACCTTCGAAGAGCCGCACCGTTTCCCCGAAGGGATCGCGCTGGTAGTGGTGAACGGGATCGTTGTGGTACGCGAGGGCGAGCACACAGGGGCAAAGCCTGGCAGGGTGTTGCGTCGGTTCTCGTGAGCCCCGGAGCCGATCGAGGTGAAACGTTTTCTTCTGATCAATCCGTGGATCGCCGACTTTGCGGCGTACGATTTCTGGGTGAAGCCCGTCGGACTCCTCTGCCTGGCAGAGCTTCTGCGGCAGTCCGGTCCCGAGGTCATCCTACTTGACTGTCTGGATCGCCACGACCCCGGATGGCTCCAGTGGCTGGGCCGGAGCGCCGCGCGCGAGCGCTGGGACGGCACGGGAAAGTTCCACCGTGAGCCAATCCCAAAGCCTCCCTTGCTGGGGGATGTGCCACGGCGCTACTGCCGCTACGGCTGGTCGGTAGAGTATTTCCGGGCGCGTCTGGCCGGGCTGGCCAGGCCCGACGCTGTGCTCGTGACTTCCCATATGACCTACTGGTACCCCGGCGTCCAGGAGGCGGTGCGGGAAGTACGCCGCCGATGGCCCGGGGTGCCGGTGATCCTCGGGGGGATCTACGCGACCCTGTGCCGGGAGCACGCAGCGAAACACAGCGCTGCGGATTTGGTTGTCGGGGCGCCGCTGACGGGAGATTCCCTCCGGGCATTGTGGGAGTGGCTGGGTCTAACCGAGTCGCCTCCCGACGACTGGTTTCCCTCGCTCGAGCGGCTGCCGTACGATCTCTACCCCAACCTCCGATCGGCCGCGATCCTTACGGGCCTCGGCTGCCCTTTCCGCTGCACGTTCTGCGCCTCCTATCTCCTGCACCCGGTCTTCGTGCGGAGGGAGCCCGCCGCGGTCGCCAGGGAGATCGCCCATTTGCACAAAGCTCGCGGCGTGCTCCACTTCGCCTTTTTCGACGACGCCTTGCTCCTCGGCGCAACCCGGCATTTTCTGAGGCTCTGCGAAGAGATTCTCCTGCAGGGGGTTCGGGCCTACTTTCACACCCCCAACGGCCTCCACGTGCGGGAGGTCTCCCGAGAGGTGGCCGAGGCGATGGCTGCCACGGGCTTCCGGACGATTCGACTGAGCTACGAGACCAGCAATCCCCAGCGCCAGCAGGAGATGGCGGCGAAGGTCAGCGATGGGGATCTGGCCGCCGCCTTGGACCATCTCGAGCAGGCCGGCTATTCGCGGAGCGAAATCGGGGTCTACGTTCTGGGAGGGCTCCCGGGCCAGGAGCTTGCGGAGGTAATTGACTCGCTCCTGACGGTGGCCGGGCTGGGGGCACGCTCCAGCCTGGCCATCTTTTCTCCCATCCCGGGCACGCGGGAGTTCGCCAAGGCCGTGGAAATGGGTCTGCTGCCAGCCAACCCCGATCCGCTTCTGACCAACGACACCCGTGTTCCCCTTCGCTCTGAGCAGTTCAACCCGGCCACGGTGCAGAAGCTGCGGCATCTGGTCAAATGGCTCAATCAGCAGGTGGAGCGCCGAAATTTCCGTTTTCCGGATCGGGACGCCCTGGTCCATTGGGTGTTGGACCCGGGAGCGAGGACGATGCCGACGGGGGGCCAAGAGGCAGTCGATTGGGTCGGATCGGACCGCTCTCTTTCCCCGTGAGCGCGGCGGAAAGATTGGCGCTTGTGATTCCGCTCGGGATGCCTAAATTCCATTGGCTGGGTGGAGCCGATCCTTTTCCTCATTGCGGTCTATCCCCGAATTCTCCGGGAGCGGGGTGTGTCGAAGGACAGCAGCAAGTGGAGAGGCCTCGGAGTCCTGGCGCTGGTGCTGATCGTCGCGGGCACCGCTCAAGGGGGATGGACTTGGTGCCCGGATAGCCTTCTCCAGCGCGCAAGGGAACGCGCCGAGAGGTTTCCGTGGGCCCACAGGATCGTGGAGAACGTCCTCAGCGATGCTCAGGACTGGCTGAAGTCCCCTCCTCAGCTACCCGAGGTCCCCGTGGGCTATTTTCACGACTACTACTGCCCGCACCACGCCGTGCAGCTTCATTTCGATCCGCGTGAAGCACACCGACACGTCTGCCCCGTGGACGGCTCTGTATTTGTGGGCCAAAAGTACGACGAAGCGTGGGCCTATCTCGTCCATTTTCGCTCTGCGCAGCGATTGCCCAACCTCGCCCTGGCCTACGTGTTCACAGGCAACCGTTCCTTTGCCGAAGCGGCGCTGGACTGGCTTCGGCAAATCCGCGACCGATACCGACAGCTTCCGCTCCACGGCACCCACGCTGGCCGTGGAAGGCTGATGGGACAGTCGCTCGACGAAGCCGTATGGGCCGTTTTCGCCACCCGCGCCTACGCCCTGCTGCGCGCCCAAGGAGCAATTACCGATGCTGAACACCGGAGCTTTGCCCGCCGGCTCTGGAACCCGATGTACGAGCTCCTGGCTCGGGAACCGCAGTTCAGGGGGAGGATCCACAATATCGCGTGCTGGCATCTGGCCGCTATGGCGGCGATCGCTGCTGTAATGGAGGATCGAAACCGCCTCCGCCAGGCCATTGAAGATCCGTCCTGGGGGCTAAGAGCCCAGGCGGCACGCGGGGTAGACGGCGACGGCCTATGGTTCGAGGGTTCCCTCGGGTACCACTTCTACGCCCTCGAGGCCCTCTTGAACGGAGCCTGGGTCGCCAAATGCGAGGGGCTTCCGCTGGGAGATACTCAACAGACCCTGGTGAAAATGCTGAGTCTCCCTCTGAGGCTGGCCGACGCAAGCGGCAACCTCCCCTCCCTCAATGACGGGTGGCCGGACCAGCGGCTGGACGCGCACGCGGAGCTGTACGAATGGGCCACCGCCATCTTCCCGGAGCAGGGCTTGGACACCCTCTGGGCGCCGTTTTCCTCTCCCCGCGTCGCGGTGGAGGCACTTCTCTTCGGGCCCGAAGCGTTCCGACCCAGGCCCGCGCGATGGGCGAGCCAGCTCCTCCGGCACACAGGGCTCGCCCTCTTGAGAGAAGAGGATCTTCTGGCTCTCCTCGATTTCGGGCCCCACGGCGGGGGGCACGGTCACCTGGATAAGTTGCAGCTTCTCCTCAACTGGCGCGGGCGCTGGCTCGCGCCGGACTTTGGGACAGCCGGCTACGGCATTCCGGCCTATCGGGAATGGTTCACGAGGACGGCCAGCCACAACGCGGTGAGCGTGGACGGGCACAGCCAGAGTCCGGCATCGGGCGAGCTTCTCTCCTTTGGCCGCGCCGGCCGATGGCAGTTCGTGCGCGCCCGTTGCCGCAAAGCCTTCTCGGGCGTAGATCTGGACCGAGTGGTCGGAGTGGCCCCGGGCCAGATCGTCGTCGTGGACTGGATCCGGAGCCGGAAACGGCACGCGTACGATTGGCACTTCCGGGCCGACGGGGAGGCTGGCTTTTCATTGCCTCGCGAGCTGTTCCGGCCATGCCAGCTGACCGGGGAAGGCTACGAGTATTACCAGCAGCTCCGCTACGCCGTAAGCCCGGCTACCTGGAACGTCACCTGGCAGGCAGGCGATGTCCTCCTGACCCTCTTCTGGTACGGCTCGGCTGGGGACACTCTCTTCTTAGGTGAAGAACCGGGGATCCCGATGCATCGGAAATACTCCTTCGCCCTGGTAAGAAGATGGGCAGAATCTACCGTTTTCGCCGCGGCTTTCGCCGTGAATCAGGCTCCTCCGGCGAAGGTTGAGGTCGTGCACGGGCACCCGGAAGAGCCCCAGATCGTGGTAGAGATCGCCTCGGGCCCGGAGGTCGGGAGGCTTTACTTGGCGGTCCCAGGCCAGCCGGTACGGGCGAGTACGATCACTCTCGAGGCCGATACGGCATTCGAGGACGCAACGGGAATCGTTGCGCTGTACCCGTGAGGTATCCCAGTCGTTAGGCTTCGGGTTCGGCCGCGGGCCACGGAGCGACAGAAGGGCAAGCGCACCGGGAAGGGAAGAAGAAAGAACGCTGCCGGAACCGAGGCGGAAGACGGCACAGGCGATCATTCCCTGGATGAAGGCGAGGTAACGGCACCGGACGGAGGAGGGAGAAGTGGATCTCGGGCTGGAAGGGAAGGTGGCCCTGGTGGCTGCGGCCAGCAAGGGACTGGGCCGAGCAGCGGCTGAGGCTCTGGCGCGCGAGGGTTGCAACGTGGCGATCTGCTCACGCGACGCGGCCCGCGTCAAGGAGGCAGCCGATGCGATCCGCAGCCGGACCGGACGCGACGTGCTTCCCGTCGTGGCCGACTTGACCCGCACGGAGGATGTCGAGCGTTTCGTCCAGGCGGCCGTTTCGCGCTTCGGCAGGTTACACATTGTTGTCTCGAATGCCGGCGGACCTCCTGCGGGCACGTTCGACGACCTCACAGAAGAACAGTGGCAACAGGCGATTCCCCAGACCCTTCTCAGCGCCGTTCGGCTTGTGCGCTTTTCCCTCCCGCACCTGAGGGCCTCCGGTTGGGGACGGATTATCTTCCTCACGTCGATGACCGTCAAGCAGCCCATCGACAATCTCGTCACATCCAATGTGCTGCGCCCCGCGGTCGTGGGGCTGGCCAAATCCCTGGCCCTCCAGCTGGCCCCGGAGAACATTACGGTGAACGCCATCGCGCAGGGCTACTTCCTGACCGAGCGCCTCCAGGAGCTGGCCCAGGAGAACGCACGGCGCGAGAACGTAGGAGCAGAGGCGATCTACAGACGCTGGGAGGAAAACATTCCCGCCAAGAGACTTGGCAGACCGGAAGAGCTGGGGGATCTGGTCGCTTTTCTCGCTTCGGAGCGGGCTGGCTACATTACCGGCACCACGATCTCAATTGACGGCGGGTTCGTGCGGAGCTTGTTGTGACGGCCGAGACGAGTTTCTCCGACGAACGCTGGCTTAACAGGGAGGTGAGAAGATGGCATGGGTAGACCTCAGGGAGCAGGCAAGGAGAAGGTCCCCCGAGGAGCTGATCAAGCACCTGGAGACTTTTGAGCTGGAGATGAAGTTCTCCGCGGGCGTGTGGTTTTTCTCGCCCGGCGCCGGCCGCTTCCATGACCGTTACGGGGAGGCCCTCGATATCCCGAAGAGGCTGGAGATCGCGGCCAAGTTACGGGATTACGGGCTGGCGGCGGTGGAGGCCCACTATCCGAACGAGATCAACGAGGAGAATTTAGAGCTCTACCGGCAGTTCTCCCGCGACACGGGCATCCGCGTCGTGACCATCGTGCCGAATCTTTTCTACGACCGCGATTGGGAGTTCGGATCGCTTTCCAACCCTAATCCCGAAATCCGGCGCAAGGCCATCGAGCGCACCAAGATCACCCTGCAGCTCAACCGTGAGCTCGATACGGATTTCGCCGTGGTCTGGCCCGGGATCGACGGCTATGAGAACGTGTTCGGGATCGATCTTGTGGCAGCGCGGGATCGCTTTGCTGAAGGCCTGGCCGAAGCCCTGGATGCGGTTCCGGGGGTGCGGGTGGCCTTCGAACCCAAGCCCTACGAGCCTCGGGGGCGGATCCTTTACGGAACGACGGCGGAGGCGCTGCTCCTGGCGCAGAAGGTGGAGGCCCGCCTCCAGAACCCCCGTAACCGGGAACTCCTGGCCCAGGGGCACGCCATCGTGGCCATGAACCCGGAAGTGGGCCACATGCTGATGGGCTACGAGGATCTCGCTTACTCCTTCAGCCTGATCATGGAGTATGGTCGGCTCGCCCACACCCACTGGAACAGTCAGCCCCTTGGAAACTACGACCAAGATCTGAACGTGGGTGTGCTCGGGGTGGAGCAGACGGAAGCCGCATTGTACGTGTTGAAGATGTACGGCTACCGGGGCTATTTCGGCATCGACATCAATCCAGAGCGAATGCCGGTAGAACAGGCCCTGAAGAACAGCATGGACGCCCTGCGGGCGGCCAACGACCGCATCAACAGCCTCGACCACGCCAAGATCATCGAGTGCACGATGCATCCGGAACGCTGCCGCGGCTGGCTGGAAGGCTACCTCATCCGGAAGCGTGCTCTCAACCCGGAAAAGCTTCCGCCCCTGTGGACGGCGTGAGAGGAGAGCGGCCAGGCCCCCCGCGGAGGAGCCTGGCCGCCTGGCACAGATCTTGACGGTGCTGCCACTCGCCCTGGCGACAACCGGTTCAAGCATGCACGAGGATGCTCGATGGTGTCACTCACGTCTCAGCTTGAGGCAGGCAAGACCGTATTCGACGTGCTGGATCTTCGTTCCCTCTCGCCCCGAGATCTGCGCCGCGCCGAACGCCTGATCGATGAGTTGCGGCGCCGCCTTGGCGCTCGGGAGGAAGACGTTCGCATCGTCAAATCCCCCTACCGGATCGCCCCTCTCGGTGCACACGTGGACCACCAGCTTGGGCGCGTTACGGGAATGGCCATCGATCGCAGCACCCTGCTCGCCTTCGTCCCGAATCCACAGGGCAAGGTGAGGCTGGAGAGCCTCAACTTCCCCGGCCGCGTGGAATTTGCCCTCGACGAGATCCCACCCCGCAAGGACGGCGACTGGGGCAATTACGCACGAGGGGCGGCCCTGGCCCTCAAGAGCCACTACCGGATCCAGGTGGGCATCGACGGTGTGCTCGAGGGAAATATGCCCATAGGGGGCCTGAGCTCGTCGGCTTCCGTCGGTCTGGCCTATCTTCTGGCGTTGGAGCACGTAAACAACCTGCGCGTCCTGGCGAAGGACAACATCGCCCTCGACAGGGACATCGAGAACGGCTACATAGGCCTCAACAACGGGATTCTGGACCAGTCCTCGATTCTCTTGGCGCGTCGCGATAAGCTGATGTACCTCGACTGCCTCACCGAGGACTACGATCTCTTTCCGGTGCCGGAGGTGATGCCCGAATTCGAGTTCGTTGTGGTCTACTCGGGGGTCACGAAAAGCCTTGTGGGGACGGGCTACAACCAGCGCGTGGCCGAGTGTCAGGAGGCGGCGCGCAGGCTCCTGGAAGCGGCTGGTCTGCCGATCCCCGCAAAACCCGCCCTTCGCGAGGTCCCGGAGGAGGTGTTTGATGAGAAGCTCGAGTCGCTGCCAGAGCCCCTGCGGAGACGGGCGCGTCACTTTTACACAGAGAACCAGCGCGTATTGGCCGGCGTGGAGGCCTGGCGGCGTGGCGATCTCCACACCTTCGGCAAGCTGATGAGTGAGTCCGGCCGCAGCTCGATCGAGAACTACGAGTGCGGAAGTCCGCCCCTCATCGCCCTCTACGAGATCCTGGTGAGCACCGACGGGGTGTTCGGTGCCCGCTTCAGCGGTGCCGGCTTCCGCGGCAATTGCATCGGGCTGGTCGACCCCGCCTACCGCGAGGCCGTGAAACTACGCGTAATGGAAGAGTACCCGAAGCGTTTCCCCGAGTATGCCGACAAGGTTTCCGTGACCTTCTGCCGGACGGATGACGGGCTGAGGCTCCTGTGAAGGCGGTTGTTCTTGTAGCCGGGTACGCAACCCGCCTGTACCCCCTCACCAAAGATCGTCCGAAATCGCTGTTGCCCATCGGCAACCGCACGGTACTGGACTTCACCTTCGATCGCCTGGCCACGGTCGAAGGGCTGGACACGGTGTTTCTCGTCACCAACAGCCGATTCTACGAGCCGTTCGCCCGCTGGTGGGAGGAGCGAATGGGCGCTCGGCCCTGGCCTTGGCGCCACCTCGAGATTGTGGACGACGGTACGTGGGACAATGAGTCGCGGTTGGGTGCCATAGGCGACTTGCAGTTTGCGCTGGAGCGCTACAGCATCCGCGACGACCTGTTGGTGACAGCCGGCGACAACATCTTCCCGTTTGCCTTTTCGGAGCCCGTTCGCTACTTTGAAACGGTCGGTTTTGACGTGATCACCGTCTACGAGCTTCACGATCGGGAACGTCTGAGACGTACGGGTGTAGCGCAGGTCGATGCCACCGGTCGCGTCCTCTCGTTCCAGGAGAAGCCAGCCGAGCCGGCCTCAAACCTCGCTACCCCACCGTTCTATCTGTTAAAGGCAGAGACCCTTCCCTACGTTGCTCGCTACCTGGAAGAGGGGAACAGTCGGGACGCACCGGGCCATCTGATCGCGTGGCTTTGCGCACGCCGTCCGGTGTACGCCTGGCGATTCGAAGGCGAAGTGCTGGACATCGGGCATCTGGAGAGTTACCGGCGCGCCTGCCAAATGCTTCGGGGGGCTGCGCCGTTCGGATAGACAGACCGCTCTCAGAGACCTTCGCCCGGACGGAGTGGAGACGTGCGAATCTTCTTTCGTTCCCTCGCGTGGCTGCTCGCCGGCGCTGTCTGCGTATGGGCCTTCTTCCTGTATGAGCCAGAGCAACCCCCTCCCGGGAAAACTGTGGTGACCTTTGCCACCTGGGGTGGGGTAGCGGAGAAGAAGGCATGGCTGGAGCTAATCGCCGACTTCGAGCGGAAAAATCCGGATATCCAGATCAAGCTCCAGCTCATCCCCATGAAGTACACAGAAAAGATCCTCGCCCTCCTCGCCGCCAACATCGCCCCTGACGTTTTCACCGTGAACATCGCCGACATGGTCCCGAAGGGAGTGCTCCTGCCGATCGATGATTTCCTACGCGCGGATTCCTCCTTCCATCCGGAGGATTTCCTGCCCGGGACTCTGGAGCTGGGCAAGTGGCAGGGCAGGACCTACAGCATCACCTCCGCCCTCGGTCCCCTGGTCCTGTTCTACAACAAGCGGCACTTCGAGGAGGCAGGGCTACCCACACCGAATGAGCTCCACGCCCGCGGGGAATGGAACTGGGGGACATTCCTCCGCTGCTGTAAGGCGCTGACGGTGCGAGACCAGGACGGTCACGTCGTCCGCTGGGCCTATCGCAGCTACGCCGAGTGGATCCTCTGGCTGTACGTGTCTCTGAACGGGGGGCAGCCGTTCAGTCCCGATTTTCGGCACGCCAACCTCACCGATCCCCGGACCGTCGAGGCCTTGCAGCGGGCCGCGGATCTGGCCCTGGTGCACAAGGTGAGCCCGGAGCTCTCGCCGGAGGAGATGACCGGCATGAGCCCGGTCTGGCAGGACTTCAAGCGGGGACGGGTCTCAATGATGCATTCCGGACCCTGGATCGTGGCGCGCCTACGAGGGATGCAGGATCCGTACGACGTGGCCCCCCCGCCCGCCGAGCCCGGGGGGCGAAGCACGGCCAATGTGAGCCTGGCCACCGGGATCTGGTCCAAGTGTCCACACCCCAAGGCTGCCTATCGCTGGCTCAGTTATCTCTGGAGCCGGGATGCTCGCATCATCTGGTCCCGCCTGGGCTTTGACATTCCTGCCCTCAAAGAGCTTGCGGAAAGGAAGGAACTCTGGATCGATCCCGCCATCGCCCCCGAGCACTTCGATGTCTTCTACCAGGTGGCAGAGGAGATCCTTAAAGCGCCGCCCTCCATCATGCCTCTCATCCCGACCGAGGCCAATATGCTGATAGTCCGGGACGTCTGGCAGTCCATTCGGTTGGGGCGGATGTCGGCGGCCGAAGCGCTTGCGGCATTCCAGCCGCGGGTGCAGGCGATTCTCGACGAGACCTTCGGGACGCACTGAGTTGACCACGATCTCGTAGACCCTCCACCAAGAGATGGGGCGTCCGATGCCGGTGTGCAAGACCTCTGTCCTGGCCCGAAAGGAGGAAAGGGACTTCCTTCTGTTCAGTTCCCCATGGTGGATCGGCCTCGCGCTCTTTGTGATCGGTCCAATGATCGCCTCGGTGATCATCAGCTTCACCCAGTGGGATATCATCACCCCGCCCAAATGGGTAGGATTGCGGAACTACCTTCGGCTTTTTCGGGACGACCCGCTCTTTTGGAAATCGCTGCGAGTTACGGCCGTGTACACCTTCGTGCTGGTCCCCTTGCAGCTGGCCCTGTCGCTGGCGGTTTCGGTGCTGCTGAACCAGAAGGTCAAGTTTCTGGGGCTGTTTCGGACGATCTTCTACCTGCCGACTGTCTTGCCGGTCGTGGCGAGTGCCCTCCTCTGGCTGTGGATCCTCAACCCGGAAGGGATCCTGAACTTCTTTGTGGGCCTTCTGGGCATTCCGAGGCAGAACTGGCTTACGGATGAGCGCCTGGCCCTTCCTTCGATCATGCTGATGAGCCTGTGGGGTTCCTTCGGGACGAGCATGGTGATTTTCCTGGCCGGGCTTCAGGGTGTGTCGCCCAGTCTCTACGACGCGGCCCGAATCGACGGCGCGGGTTCCTGGGCTTGCTTCCGCCACGTGACGCTGCCGATGATCAGCCCGGTGCTCTTCTTCAATTTCGTGATGGGGGTCATCGGCACCTTCCAGGTGTTCACCCAGGGCTATCTTCTTACCGACGGGCGTCCCAACAATTCCACGCTCTTCTACGTGCTCTACCTGTACCGGAGCGGCTTTGAGTACCTGAAGATGGGCTACGCTTCCGCCATGGCCTGGGTGCTGTTTGTGATCATCCTGGCGGTGACGCTTCTGATCTTGCGTTCCTCGTCCCTCTGGGTCTATTACGAGGTGCAACGGTGAAGCTTCGGGATCCCTGGTCCAGTGCAAGTTGCCGCGCCAGACGGAGATGGACGCGCGGCCTCATCTACGCCGCTCTGATTCTCGGATCTGTGGTCATGTTGGTGCCGTTTTACTGGATGCTTGTCAGCTCCGTGATGACCGAAAGCGAGGTTCTCAGTTATCCACCGGTGTGGATCCCGAAAGCCTGGCGTTGGCGGAATTATCTGGACGCCTGGCGCGCCCTTCCGTTCACGACCTTCCTTCGCAACACGATCGTGCTCACCGTGGGCCGAATGATCCCGCTACTGTTTTCCTGCTCGCTGGTAGGCTTTGCTTTTGCACGCCTGCGGGCGCGCGGCAAGGACTTTCTGTTCCTGCTCATGCTGGCGACCATGATGCTTCCGTCGCAGGTGACCATGATTCCGCTGTACATCGGATTTGCGAAGATCGGATGGGTGAACACGTTCAAGCCCCTGATCGTCCCCTCGTTCTTCGGAATGCCCTTCTACATCTTCATGATGCGCCAATTCTTCATGACGATCCCCATCGAGCTCGACGAATCGGCTCGGATAGACGGAGCCTCCACGCTCACCATCTTTCTGAGAATCATCCTCCCGTTGTCGAAGCCGGCCTTGGCGGCCATGGCCATCTTCGTCTTCATGTGGTCGTGGAATGACTTCTTCTTGCCCCTGGTCTACCTACACAAGACCGAGATGTATCCCCTTGCGCTGGGCTTACAGCTGTTCCGCTCGTACGGCGAGTATCTGACCCGGTGGGAATACATCATGGCGGGGTCGGTGGCTATGGCTCTGCCGCCGCTCGCTGTCTTTTTCCTGAGCCAGCGCTACTTCGTCCAAGGGGTTACTCTGACGGGAATGAAGGAGTAGCTGGCCCCGAGGTATCTTCGCTCTTCGTAAAAGGGAGGTCGCCCCAGTGCGCACGGGGTGCCCCTGGACAGCCGGACACGCGCAGATAAGATAGCTGGGAGCAGCTCAGGATGCGCGGCCAGCGCAGCCGTGGTCCGGATCCGAAGGGTGGAGCTGTGAGAGGTTTCCCGGCCGGGGGGTGAGGACGGAAAGGCCGGCACCGATTACTGAGGGGCCAATGAGCCAGGAGGCTGGCATGGACCGAGCGGGAATAGGATCATTCGTTTGCGCTGCTCTGCTCTTAACCCAGGCGCCCCTGTATTCCGCGGATACCACCCCCGTTTGGAGCTGGATCGCCGACACAGATCTCCGCGTGTATCCCAGCTCTTTCAGTCGGAGGCTCGGGCTGCGGGAGATCGACGTGTGTGCTCTGCGCAACGAGCGCGTACACGCCCAGATCGGCGTGCGGGCCGAGCGGGACGTCGAGGTCGCCCTCGAGGCCATCGGTTTCTCGGCGGAGAATTCCGGGCCGCTGTGGGCCGTGCCCGTGGTGCGCATCTCCCGCTGGATTCTCGTCGACGAAGATGGTCAGCTTACCCCGGATGTTCTGATCCCTTCCGACACGCTTCGTTTGCGAGCCAACACGTCGCGCTCGTTCTGGTTGACCTGGTTTGTGCCAGCGGACGCGGATACAGGCGTCCACGGGATGAAACTGGTCGTGCACTTCAAGGGCGTTCAGGCCGATACGTATCGGGTCAGGCTGAAGGTTCTGCCGTTCGCTCTTCCGGACCCTGCCGAGTACCGGTTCCACCTCAACGTCTGGCAGGACCCTGCCGCCCTCGCTCGCTGGCACGGGGTGGAGCTCTGGTCGGAGGAGCACTGGGAGCTGATTGGACGCTACGCCCAGAACCTCGCCGCCCACGGCCAGAAGTCCGCGACCACGACGATCCTCGACGATCCCTGGGACGCGCAGACGGGACATCCCTTTCCGAGCATGGTGCTCTGGAAGTACCCCGGTGAATGGAACCTGCGGCGGACTGACCGCTTCAGCTTCGATTTCAGCCTGTTCGACCGCTATGTCGAGACCCTCGAGAAGGCCGGCGTGCGCCAGGCCATCCACGCCTACTCGATCGTCTATGGGCCCGGAGGCCGGAACGACTGCCGGATCACGTACCTGGACACCCGCTCTCGAAAGGTTAGGCAGCGGCGCACTACGGTGGGCGACCCGTGGTACATGGCCGCCTGGAGGAACTTCCTTCCTCAGTTCGTGACCCATCTCCGGCAGAAGGGGTGGCTGGAAAAAACCTTCCTTGGGATGGACGAGAAGCCCGACGAGATCCTGGAGGTTATTCTCCCCCTCGTAAGAGAGGCTGCCCCGGGGCTGAAGGTGGCTCTCGCCGGCTATGGGGGCAAGTACATAGATGCCGTGGACGATTTCTCCATCTCCTACCAATACCTGCTTGCGCCCCAGGGCGGTTATCGGCTGGATCCGGAAAGGCGAAGGAGCCAGGGGAAGGTCACCACTTTCTACGTGGCCGTGGGGCCCATCCGTCCAAACACGTTCTTGTTCTCACCGCTCTTCGAGTCGCGGATCCTCCCCTGGATTGCCGACGCAGTGCACCTCGACGGCTTCCTCCGCTGGGCCTACAACAGCTGGCCGGACGGGATGTGGGAGCAGCCATTCTACCGGTGGCACAGTGGGGACATGTTCCTGGTCTATCCGGGTGACGCAGGCCCGTGGGACAGTATGCGCTGGGAAATGCTCCACCAAGGGATTCAGGACGTGGAGGCCCTGGGCTTGGCACGGGAGCTCCTAAGGCGCGCGCAGGCTGCGGGCGTTCTCGGCGAACAAGAAGGGGCCGCACTTTCGGCTCAGCTCGAACGAGCCAACCGCCTGGCGACAAGGCAGTACCTCGACCCGTCGGCCTGGTACCCGCAGCCTGCCGAGGCTCGGCACCTTGTAAACGAGGTCCTGGAGCGGCTGGCCCGTCGCTTGGGCCCTTAGGGGCTTGTGGAGACCTCCGGAGGCGGTTGGGCCGCGCCGGAATTGGGTTCACGGTGCTCAGTCTCTCGGGCCTTCAGCTTCAGGTCCGCCAAAGGGAAGAACGCGCGCGCGTGCCGCCAAGGGGACGGCCGGTTCATAGCCAGCGGAAGAACGACTGCGATGTACGAAGCACGGCGGAACGGAGGGAATCGAATGAAGGCTGTGGTCGTAAACTCAGAGGCCATGGGCAATGGGGATCCGGAACTCGGCCGGACCCTGATCCTCAAGTTCCTGAACAGTCTGCGGAGGAGTGAAACCAAGCCGGACGTGATCCTTTTCTACAACACGGGCGTCAGGGTTCTTTGCCAACCTGGTGCAGTGCTGGAGGCGTTGCAAGACCTCCAGGCCTCCGGCGTAGAGCTCATCGCCTGTGGCACGTGCGTGTCCTATTTCCAGCTCCAGGACCGGATCCTCGTTGGCCGCGTCAGCAACATGGACGAGATCGTAGCTACGCTGATGAAAGCCGACTCCGTAGTAACAATCTGAGCAGCAGCAAACCGGAGTGGGACGGCCCCAGCCCCTGCAGGACGCTCTGCGGCGTAGGCTCGGGGCTTCGGATGGCGGCGGACTTTAGGATCGGCGGCCGAAGGCGACCAGACCGTGCGGCAACGGCTGAAAGAGGAGGCGCCTTCGGAACTGCTGAGCGGGGATCAAGCAGAGCGAGCGGGCCACAAGGGGCGCCGGCGGGCGCGATACCCTGGCCCGGGGAGGGAGGATAGAATGCGTGCCAATGGACGTTTCGGCCGCTCCGTCACCGTCGTTGTTCTCGCTTTCGGAATGGCTTGCGCGGTTGGCTGTTCCGGCAAAATGGCCCTCCGGTCCGTGGTGCACGAACCTGAGGTGAGCCTGCAGGGGGTCAGGGTAGGCCAGCTGTCTTTTGAGGCCGTGGAACTCGTCGCCGACCTTCAGGTGGTGAATCCGAATCCCTTCGGGGTCTCGTTGGCCGGGCTCGAGTACGAGTTTCAGGTGGCCGGTCAGTCGCTCCTATCCGGTCGGCAGGAGCAAGGCCTGGAGATTCGAGGGCGAGGCGAAAGTGCGCTGAGCCTCCCTGTGCAGGTCGTCTTCCGAGAGCTCCGCGAAGCGCTCAAGGAGCTTGCCGACGCGGACAGTGCCGACTACCTCCTGAACGTGAGGTTGTCTTTCGACCTCCCCGTGCTGGGACGGCTCGGGGTGCCCCTTTCCCACCGGGCGCGTCTACCGGTCCTCCGATTGCCCGAGCTCGCCTTTCGGGGCCTCCGTCTGAGAAGCCTCTCGCTGAGCTCAGCCAGCGTAGGAATTGTGCTCGGGGTGCGCAACCCGAACGCGTTCGCCTTCCGAGTGCAAGGGCTCGAGTATTCTCTGGATGTCCACGGGGCAACCTGGCTTTCCGGTTCGGCAGAGGGGCTCGGCGAGGTCCCCCCGCAAGGGACGACCGAACTCGAGATCCCAGCTTCCATTGACTTTCTCCAATTGGGCCGCTCGGCGCAGCGCCTCATCGCAAGCGGTGGATCCTTGCCGTACCGTCTCCGTGGGAAATTAACGTTCGGTTCGTTTCTGCCCTTCTTCCACTCCTCGCCGATCGCCTTCGACTTCTCGGGGGAGGCGGAATGGCTCAGGTGAGCGACGGCTCGATACCGAGCCTCAGCCTGACTCTCTCCCGGTCGGAGCCTTGCCGGGGGAGTGCCTTTAGGCTTGACTCGGCTGCAGGCGCGTCGTAACTTTGGCTGACCTCCTGAGCGCTATCGACGAAGCACGGTCCAGGTTGAGCCGCGGTTTCCGCATTGCAGGGAAGGCGCCATGAGCAGAAGAGAGTGGGTCATGTGTCTTGTCTTGGGAGTCTTGACAGGCTGCGCGACGCAACGCAGAGGCCCATTCCACGCGGAGGTGGAGGTCGACCCGTCTACAGGCTGGCATGTGATCACCCTGTCCTACCACGCCAGTGAACCCATGCGTAGCCTGACCGCGAAGGTCTGTCCCGAAGGGGGAAGCAATCTATTCTCCCTGAAGGTTGGTCCCTTTGAGCTGCTTCGCCAGCCGGATTCCTTGCGCCAGCTTCAGGGCCGCGGCTACGGCATCGTCGTTCTCTACCCCACGCCCAACCGAGTACGCAACGCGAGGTTCACTTTTGAGGGACGCGAGTATTCGATGCCGAAGAACTGGCGCGAGCACCACCTGCACGGCTTGGTGCTGGACAAGGCATGGCGGTTTGCGAAGCCAGTGGTCACGAATACCTCCGCTTCGGTGAAAACCTGGATCGATTTCGAGCCTCAAAGCGAAGTCTATCGGTACTTCCCCTGGCGGTCTCGGCTGTCCCTTGCGTTTACTCTGACGGAACGGGGCCTCCGGGTTGCCTACGAGGTCGCAAATCAGGACGAAAAGCCTCTGCCCTACGGTTTTGGAATTCACCCCTACTTCTGGCTGCTGGGCGATCGCACACAGACCTTCATTCAGGTCCCGGCGCGGGCGCACATGGAGGCTGTGGAGCTCCTTCCGACGGGCCGACTGGAGCCCTTGGACGGCAGTCTGTACGATCTGCGCAAGCCCCGTCCCCTCTCCGAGCTGAACCTGGACGATGTGTTCTGGGGCATGTCGCCCGAACAGCCGATGTCCTGGGAGGCCCGTGACAAAGGGGTCCGTGTCACATTGCGCGCCTCCAGGGAGTTCACGCACGCGGTCGTGTTTACGCCGCCAGACCGCAATTTCTTCTGCCTCGAAAACCAGACGTGCAGCACCGATGCCCATAATCTTTTCGCCCAGGGACTCCGGGACGAATCGCACCTGCAGATTGTCCCGCCAGGAGCGTCGAGCTCGGGCTGGGTGGAACTTATCCCGGAGATCATCCCCTGAGTGCGGCGCCTGGACCAGGGAGGGTGGCCAAAACAGCAGACGCGAGGCAAACGTTGAAGCGCTGGGTCCGCAGGCTGCTCTTCGCTCTCCTGCTTTTCGCGGTGGCGGTGGGGGCTGTCTCTTTGCGGACCGTCAACTCCAGCCTGCCAGGCCCGTCTGACTACGGCCGCCGAACCTACACCCGGCTGCAGTCAGAGCTGAGCTCTGCACCCGTCTGTGAAGACGCCCCTATTGAAGCTGGCATCGGAAAGGCCGGGCTGACGCCGAGGATCGGGCTCCCCCTAGCCGGATATGGAGACCGCAAGGGCCGTCCATCCACAGGAGTCCACGACAGCCTGTACGTGCGGTGTCTGGCCCTGTCTGCCGGCGACTGCAAGATCCTGCTCCTCACCCTGGAAGCGCTGATTGTCCCCTGGGAAGTTGCCCGAGGCGTGCTGGACGTGCTGCAACGGCAGGTGGGGCTGGAGCCCCGCTCGGTCTACTTCGGGGCTACCCACACCCACTCCGGAGCGGGTGGGTGGGGTAGGGGTCCCCTTGCGGAGGCCTTTGCCGGTCCGTTCGCAGCCGAAGTGGTGGAGATGTTCGTCGACAGCGCAGTGGCTGCGGCGGTGAGGGCATTCCGTGATCTGCGGCCAGCGGAGGTTTTCTGGGATCAATTTGGCGCTGCACGCTGGACGGCTAATCGCCTTGTGGGAGAAAGAGGCCAGATCGATTCCCTGTTCACTTTCTTGGCGGTGCGGCGTGACGGCAAGCCACTGGCCGTTGTCGGGAGCTTCGCAGCTCACGCTACCGTCCTCCCGGCGGAGAACTTGGAGTTCTCGGGCGACTGGCCGGGCTACTGGTCGCGGGCTCTGGAGCAGGAGGGGATTCCTTTGGCGGCGTACTTCGCTGGCGGGG
Organism: candidate division KSB1 bacterium; assembly: GCA_034506315.1. Taxonomy (GTDB): domain Bacteria; phylum Zhuqueibacterota; class Zhuqueibacteria; order Oleimicrobiales; family Geothermoviventaceae; genus Zestofontihabitans. The sequence continues at coordinate 29,525 of JAPDPT010000014.1, forward strand.
TGGGGAGCCACCGCCCGAAGGGACCCGGCGCAGGCTTCGAGAGGGCCAGGGCGATCGGCGAAGCACTGGCCCAGGAGCTGCTCACGCGCCTTCCGCAGGCCAGCTGGCGTGATCGCGTCAGCCTCCGCACGGTCCGCGTGCCGATAGAGCTTGGGCCCTTGCAGCTGCGCATTTCCCAGAAGCTGACGCTGGCTCCTTGGCTCGGGCGAAAGCTCCTGCGTCCGGGGCCTGTCTGGCTCAGCGGACTCCGGATCGGGGATCTGGTCCTGCTGGGGGCGCCGGCAGACTGGAGCGGCGAGCTCACCAACGAGCTGCGCGCGACGGCCGACTCCCTTGGGCTTCAGGTGACGGTGACGAGCTTCAACGGGGGCTACGTGGGCTACGTGGTTCCGGACCCCTATTACCCTCTGGACGAGTACGAGACGCGGCTCATGTCCTTCTACGGACCGCACACGGGCTCCTACTTTCTCAGCCTGTTCCGGCTTCTGCTCTCAGGTTTGGCTGGGGAGCGAACCGGCAGGCAAGGGCTGGGGTAGGTGCGAAAAGTGGGTGGAAGCAGAGAGGAGGTGCCATGAGACCGATTTCACGGCGAGGCTTTGTCAAGACCATGGCGGGTGCCACAGCTGCCTTTGCCGCGCTCGGCAAAGCGGAGGCGCAAGCGACCCCGAAGAAGGCGAGCGCCAATGAGCGCCTGGGGGTGGCTCTCATCGGAAGTGGAGGCCGCGGACGAAGCCTCCTGGACGATTTCCTGCGCACGGGCCAGGTGGACGTGGTCGCCATCGCGGACGTGGACGAGGAGATGCTCGACAAGGGGCTCAACAAGGTGGAGGCAGCCCAGGGCAAACGGCCGGCGGGATATCGTGATTTCCGCCGCGTGTTGGAACGCAAGGACGTGGACGCAGTCATCGTGGCGACGCCGGACCACTGGCACGCCCTTCCCACGATCTACGCCTGCCAGGCCGGAAAAGATGTGTACGTCGAGAAGCCCCTTGCAAAGACCATCCAAGAAGGCCGGGCGATGGTGAACGCGGCCCGGCGCTACAACCGGATCGTCCAGGTGGGAACGCAGCAGCGCAGTGCCGACCACTTCAAAAAAGCCGTGGAGTACGTCCAATCGGGCAAGCTGGGCAAGATCCGGATGGTCCGTGCCTGGGCCTATCTGGACTGGAAGGGAGGATTGGGCAATCCCGCGGATACCACACCCCCGTCCACCGTCGACTACGACTTCTGGCTCGGACCTGCCCCCAAGCGGCCTTTCAACCCGGCTCGTTTCCACTTCACCTTCCGATGGTTCTGGGACTACTCCGGCGGCCTGATGACCGACTGGGGGGCGCACATGGTGGATATCGCCATGTGGGCCATGGGCGAGGATCCGATCGGCGCCATGGCCATCGGCGGCAAGTACGGCTACCCCGACGACATCATGGAGACACCCGACACCCAGCAGTCCATTGTGGAATTCCCAAGCTTCTCCCTCCTCTGGGAGCACATGATCGGATGCGGGATCGGACCCTGGCAGCGCGAACACGGGGTGGAATTCCACGGCCAGAACGGGATCCTGGTCGTGGACCGCGGAGGCTGGGAGGTGTACGCCGAGACGGACAAGATCGACCGCCCCGACCGCATCTACAAGATGATGCCTGTACCCCGCCAGGCGGGATCGAGCGACTACAGCTTCACCCACGTACAAAACTTCGTGGATTCGGTGAAATCGCGCAAACCCCCAATTGCGGACGTCGAGATCGGCCATAAGTCGGTCATCGCCTGCCATCTGGCGAACATCGCCGTGAGGCTGCGCCGCTACATCCGATGGGACCCGCAGAAAGAGGAGGTAGTCGGCGATCCTGAGGCCCAGCGGCTGGTCCTGGCCGAGTACCGCAAGCCGTGGGAGCTGCCCAAGATCTGATCCGGAACGGCGGGGCCGCCGCAAAGCCGGGAGGCCCTTCCCGCGGGATCTGGAGGGTGGGAGGCAAAAGCCCGATAGAGAAGGGGGACCGGGGGATAGAGGGGCGCGCGAGGTGGGCGTCTGCGTGGGGGGGAGGATCATCCGTCCGCCAGGGCTGAGAGGTGCGGGGTATGGGTGCCGGTGCGGCGTTAATCACGGGTGCTGCCAAGAGGATCGGTAGGGCGATCGCCCTCGAGCTGGCTCGGGCGGGTTTCGACATCGGCATCCACTACCGCGGCGGCGCCGAGGCTGCGAAAGAGGCGAAAGCGGAGATAGAACAGCTCGGCGTGCGCTGCGAGCTTTTCGAAGCCGATTTCGGCCCTGGTTTCCAAGCGGAAGAGCTGGTTCGCCGCGCGGCAGAGCTCCTGCCAGGGCTCTCGGTCCTGGTCAATAACGTTTCGGTCTTCGAAGCCGGTGACCTTCTCGATGTCGACGAGAAGCAATTCGAGCGCGTCCTGGCTGTGAACCTGCGCGCACCCTTCTTCCTGACCCAGGCCTTCGCGCGACACTGCCGGAAAGGGGTGGTGGTGAACATTCTGGACACGAGGGTGGCTCAGAACCCCACGCAGCATTTTGTGTACACCCTGTCCAAAAAGGCTTTGCGCGAGTTCACGAAAATGGCCGCCCTGGCTCTGGCGCCGGACATCCGGGTCAGCGCCGTTTGCCCTGGTGCGATCCTCCCACCGCCGGGACAAGACGCGTCCTACCTTGCCGAGAAGGCCAGGAGGATACCGGCGCGAAGAAGTGGGTCGCCGGAAGATGTTGCCCGCGCGGTGCTTTACCTCGTCCAAAACCCCTTCGTGACGGGCGAGGAGATCTTCGTCGACGGTGGGGAACACCTCCTCTGAGGCTGGCGATGCTCATCCGGATCAAGAACCTTCGTCTCCGCACCATTCTCGGGGTGGAGGACTGGGAGCGCCGGGAAAGGCAGGATGTGGTCATTAATGTCGAGGTCGAGTTTGACGGATCGGACGCCGTGCAGAGCGACAAGCTGGAACACACGCTCGACTACAAGGCCCTCACGAAGCGAATCATCCAGGAGGTGGAAAGCTCCCGTTTCCATCTGCTGGAGACACTTGCCCAGCACGTGCTGAACCTTGTCCTGGAGCAGGAGCGGGTGATCGCGGCCCGGGTGGAAGTCGACAAGCCCAATGCCCTGCGCTTCGCCGACTCCGTCTCCGTGGTCTGTTCGGGGAGGAAGGGGCCGTGAATCGGGCCGTGATCAGTGTGGGTTCCAATATCGACCCGGAAGAGCACACTCGTCGCGCCAGGGAAAGGATCGCGCAGCGATTCAAGCTCCTGGCGGAGTCCGAGTTTGTGGAGACGGAGCCCATCGGCCGGCCGGACCAGCCCAACTTTCTCAACGGGGCTCTTCTCATCGAGACGGACCTGAGCCGCCAGGAGCTCAAGGCCTGGCTTCGGGCGCTGGAAGAGGAGCTTGGACGTGTGCGAACGGGCGATCGGTACGGTCCCCGCACGATTGACCTGGACATCGTGGTGTGGAACGACGAGGTTGTCGAGTTCGAGGTCTACGACAGACCCTACCTGCGAAGGGCGGTGCAACAGCTACTCCCGCACCTGGGTCTCTGAGCGCGGCACACGACGGAGGTCGACCGGTGCGCGACATGGGAGTTTCCGGCAAGGTGGCGATTGTGACGGGGGCCAGCAGCGGGATCGGCCGGGCCACGGCGCTGGCCTTTGCGCGCGAGGGGGCCAAGGTGGCCCTTGTGGCGCGCGACGAACGGCGTCTTCGGGAGACGGCAGCGCAGTTTTGGGGCACGTCCGGCGAAGCCCTCGTTGTGCCAGCCGACGTGACCCTCCCGGCCGACTGTGAGCGCGTAGTCCGCACCGTGGTGCACGAATGGGGGGGCATCGATATCTTGGTCAACGCGGCCGGGATTATCGCCAGTGGCAGCATTGAAAGCACGTCCCTTGAGGACTGGGACCGGATGTTTGCGATCAACGTGCGGGCCGTCTTCTACCTGATGCACCTGTGCGTCCCGTACCTGATCCAGCGGAAGGGCAACATCGTGAACGTGTCCAGTGTGACGGGGCTGAGGGCGTTCCCCAACGTCCTTGCGTATTGCGCCAGCAAGGCAGCCCTCGATCACCTCACGCGCTGCGCCGCCTTGGAGCTTGCCCCCAAGGGGGTGCGCGTCAATGCCGTGAATCCTGGCGTGGTCGTCACGGAGCTTCACCGGCGCGGCGGGATGGACGAGCAGGCCTACGCGGAATTCCTCGAACGCAGCAAGTCCACACACCCCCTGGGGCGCGTCGGCAGGCCAGAGGAGGTGGCCGAGCTCATCCTGTTCCTTGCGTCTCCCCACGCGTCCTGGATCACGGGCGATACGGTGAGCATCGACGGGGGTCGCGCTCAGACCTGCCTGCGTTAGGAACGGTTGGGCTTGGGCCGCGATTGCCGACGGCGACCAAAGCAACGGGCCCCGAAGCGGAGACCCGTGAGGGGCCTGGGTCGGACGGGAGTGGTTTTTCGCCAAAGCAGCGGGGTCGTTCAGCATCCTGGGCCGGCCGGGAGGGGGACAAAAGGTTTCGCCCTTTCGCGGACGGCGGAAGGGGGCAGCTCACGCTTCTGAGCGGTCCGACAAGGTGATTCCACAAGGGGGAGACTCGTTTACTCGGAGCAGGTTTGGCCTCGGAAAAGGACGGAAGCGGAGGAACCATGGTCGATCCCCAGCGCGAAGTTGCCTTCGTCGTATCGGAGACACATTGGGATAGGGAGTGGTATCACCCCTTCCAGGAGTTCCGGTACCACCTTGTGTTCCTGGTGCAGAAGCTCCTGGACCTTATGCAGGAGCGCCCCGACTACCGGGTTTTCGTGTTCGATGGCCAGTCGGTTGTGATTCCGGATGTGTTGGAGGTTGCGCCGGAGATGGAAGAGCCTCTCCGCCGCCTCAGTCGGGCCGGCAGGATCCGGTTTGGCCCGTGGTACGTCTTGCCGGACGAGTTCCTGGTGTCCGCGGAGTCCCTCGTTCGGAATCTCCACTACGGCCATCGTATAGCGGAGAAGTTCGGCGGGGCGATGAATGTGGGGTATGTGCCAGACGGTTTTGGCCACCCCGCCCAGCTGCCTCAGGTTCTGGCGGGATTTGGGATCCGTCGCGCGATCCTGTGGCGCGGCATGGGGGAAGAGGCTGAGGACCTGGGATCGGAATTCCTTTGGGAGGCTCTCGACGGGACGCAGGTGCTTGCGGTGTGGCTCCCCCAGGGCTACGGAAACTTCGGGAACCTGGGCTATCCGCGAAATTGGGGGGACATGCGAGGCTATAGGCCTTCGCTGGACGAGGCGGATAGAAGGTTGGGGGAGCGCCTGGCCGTGCTCCGACGCTTCGGGCGCTGCGGAGTCTATCTCCTGATGAACGGCCTCGATCACCTTCCCCCGCAGCCTGAGCTTCCGGATCTCTTACGCGGGTTGCAGGAACGCCACCCCGAGCTGGAAATCCGTCACGCCTCCTTCGAGGAGCTGTTCGACGAGATCGAGAGACGCCTGCCGGAACTCCCTGCCCTGAAGATCTACCAGGGCGAATTCAACTCGGGGAAGCACGCGGTCATTCTGCAGGGGGTGTATTCCTCCCGCGTCTATCTGAAGCAGGCCAATTTCGAGCTTGAGACAAAGCTCGTCCACTCCCTGGAACCCCTTCTCGCCCTGGCCCTGACCGTCGGTGGCCCCCATCTGTGGCGCAACTTCCTCGATTACGCCTGGCGCGAACTGATGAAGAACCATCCCCACGACGACATCTGCGGCTGTAGCGTCGACGCGGTTCACCGCAACAACGAGCACATCTACGAGCAGGTGCGCCAGGTCGTGCACAAGTTGGAGCACGAGGTACTGCACTTCCTCGGCTGGCAAGTGAGGCTACCGCACTCTCAGGGCACGCCATTCGTTGTTTGGAACACGGCCGGATTCCCGCGATCCGAGTGGGTCCGGACCGAGCTCTGGTTCGACGGGCAGGATCCCGCAGCCTCGGGCTTTCGGCTCGAGCTGCCCGACGGCAGGGAGGTGCCGTACGTGCTCCTCGAGACCCGCGGCGAGGAGGGGGTGAACTATCTGACTCCGCTCCGCAAGCGGGTCGCCTGCGTCTGGCTCAAGCTTCCGGACGTCCCGCCCGGAGGATGGCAGACAATCGTGGCTGTTCCCGGTACCCCTCGCCCGCCGCGCAAGACAGTCGTCGTCGATCCGGCGAAGCGGCGGATGGAGAACGAATTCCTCCTCATCGATCTGCACGAGGACGGCACCTTTGACCTGCAGGATAAACGCACCGGAAATCGCTACGAACGTCTCCACTGGCTCGAAGACACGGAGGATGTGGGCGACGAGTACGACTATTCCCCGGCGCCCAACTCCTTGTCCCTGGACACGAAAGGCGTAAAGGCGGAAATAGAATTAGTCCGTCTGGGTGGTGTGGTAGCGGAGGCAAGGATCCGGCGTCGGTGGGAGCTTCCGGCGCGCTTTGACCGCGAGCAAGGTAAGCGCTCTGACCAGAAAGTGCCGGTGGAGGTTCAGACGATTCTGCGAGTGGTGGCCGAGAGTCCTCGTGTCGACATCGAGACGGAGGTCCACAACAGAGCCTGCGACCACCGACTACGCGTGCATTTCCCGACCGGGGTGAAAGCGGAATTCGCTGAGGTCGACGAGCAATTTGCCCTCCTGCGGCGGCGCATCGCCCTGCCCCTCGAGAAGGATCCCGTCCAGCCTCCCTCGCCGACGCGACATTTCCAGCGCTTTGTGTCTCTGGGCAGAGGGGGACGTGGTCTGGCTCTTGTCGCGCACGGCCTTCACGAGTACGAGGCGACGGAGGACGGCGATCTGGCCCTGACTCTGTTCCGCAGCGTGGGCTGGCTGTCCCGGAACGACCTCCTAACGCGCAAAGGACATGCGGGCTGGGCGATCCCGACCCCGGAAGCCCAGTGTCTTCGAACGCTGCGATTTTCCTACGCCCTGCTTCCGCACGAAGGCGAGGTGCGCCGATCCGACGTCTACAACGCTCTCCTTGGCTTCGTTCTGCCGATTCAAGTGGCCCGGGCGGACTGGAAACCGTCCCTCGGCATTGACCTGCCGCCGGAGGAAAGGCCCCTAAAGGAGGAGCCTGCGTTTCGGAGGAGCGGGGTGTTGCCGGACCGGGCAAGCTTGGTGAAGATCGAGGGTGAAGGGGTCGTCCTGAGCAGCCTTAAGCCGGCTTGGAGAGGGGAAGGCATTGTGGTGCGCGTCTATTCCGTCAACACTGTGGGCACCGAAGTGAGGGCGGAATGGCTCTGGCCGCTTCGCCACGCCTTCGAGGTGAACCTCAACGAGGAATACCTCAACACCGTGGCATGCCGGGACAACGAGTTTCGCTTTCACCTTCGCCCGGGTCAGATCCGTACCTTCCTGGTGATCCCAGAGGTAGGGCCGGCCCCGGGCGCGCATTAGAGGCTCCGCAGGGATTCCCGAAACGAGAGCGAACCAGTTGCGGGAGGTGGCCATGCGCAAGACGAATATCGGCATTGTAATGCTCACCGACGAGCGGGAACACGTACACACCCAGACGGACGCCCAGAACATGGAGATCGTCCGTCGCTGGGCCGAGATCATCTGCACCGAGGGGCGTACGTTCGACGGCGAGACGTACAACGTAGTGATTGGGCACAAGATCGTCTACGACGTGCGCACCGCTCAGGAAGTCGGCCGCCAGCTTTCGGAGGCCGATGTGAAGTCGATCATCTTCTGCTACAACGTCTGGAACTTTCCCTTCCTCGTCTGGCCGGTCCTCAATAGCGTAGGCCGGGATCTTCCCATCCTCAGCCTCTCGAATAACAACGGCCGGTTTCCGGGCAATGTGGGACTGCTGGCCACGGACGGGGCCTTGCGCCAGGCTGGGTTCCGGACGCACCGAATCGTAGGGGAAATGGATGATCCGAAGGTTCGGAGACAGGTCCTGAACTGGGTACGAGCGGCTCAGGCCGTCACGACCATTCGCAACGAGGTCTTCGGCTGCTACGGTGGTCACTCGATGGGGATGGAGACCGGTTTCGCCCATCTTACGCCCACGCTAAAGGCTCTGGGCACCACCGTGCGGCAGATCGACCAGCTTCTCCTCGTCGAGAAAATGAAAGAAGTGGACGAGAAGGAGGTGGAAGCTGGCCGCAAGTGGTTTGAAGAGCTCTTGGGCCCCCGCCTGCGCTACGACGGCAGAATCCTCACGCCCGAGACCCTGAAGACCCAGATCCGGCTCTATTTGGCCATGGAGCTGGTCAACAAGGAGAAAGGGTTCGATTTCTGCGGCCTCAAGGGCCAGAGGGAGCTCACCGAGTACGTCTGTCTCGGTGACGTGCCGGAGATGCTGATGAACGATCCCTACGACTGGCGCGGGCCGAAGGAGCCTATGGTTTGCGCCACGGAAGCGGACTTCTACGCCGCCGTGACCATGCAGCTGCTCAAGTACGTCAGCGGTGGCCTACCGACGCTGTTCATGGACGTGCGTCTCTATCATCCGGACCGGGACTTGTGGGATTTCTGCAACTCGGGCAATCACGCCACGTACTACGCCAAGCGGAGCCGTGACCCCAGAGAGAACTTTTCCGTCGTCACCTTCCATCCGGCGCTCGAATTCTACTTCAAGGCTGGGGGCGCCTCGGTAGAATTCGATGCTGCACCGGGTCCGCTCACCTTCGCGCGTCTCGGGCTATGGGATGAAAAGCCGTACATGGTGATCGTAGAGGGTGAGGCGGTGGAACTCCCTGCGGACGTTCGGAAGCAGCTGAATGCGATGACAGACCCCACGTGGCCCCACGTGCACGCGCGGCTGCGCTGCAGCTTTGACGAGTTCATCCAGATCTTCCCGTGCAACCATATTCTGGCCGTGGAGGGAGACTGGGTGGATGCGCTGGTGATGCTCTGCGAGATCACCGGCATTGTCCCTGTGCTCCTTGGGGAGCGCGGCCGCAGCCGGATCGTGCCCATCTGGGAAAGGGTGCGGTAGGATCGTACTCGAATCCATCTGCGCTGTTCACAGAAAAAGCCCGGCTCATGGCCGGGCTTCTTGTTTCGGTGCCCGCAGCCTTTCAGAGTTTCTCGGCAGCTCGCAGGCGAGCGGCCACGTTCTCCCAGTCGATCACGTTGAAAAACGCCTTCAGGTACTCACCACGCCGGTTTTGGTAGCGCAGGTAGTAGGCATGTTCCCACACATCCACCACCAGGAGAGGGATCACGCCCCAGATCGTCAGGTTCTGGTGCTTCTCGGCCTGGAGAATGAGTAACCGCCGAAGGCCCTGATGATACCCGAGAACCCCCCATCCACTTCCCTCGACGGAGTTTGCGACGCTCACAAACTGACTCTTGAACGCTTCAAAAGAACGAAACTCGGCGGCAATTCGCCGTGCCAGGTCGCCTTCGGGTTCCCCTCCTCCTTTCGGGGACATGTTCGTCCAGAAGATCGAGTGGAGGACATGGCCTGAGCCGTGGAACGCCGCCTTCTGAGCTGCCTGGGCCGCCGCGGTGTGGTCCCCAGTCTCGAGGCACTTCTGGAGTGTGGCGAGCGCGTCGTTTAGGCCTTTGACGTAGCCGGCATGGTGAAGATCGTGGTGAAGGCGCATCGTTTCCGCGTCGATGTGCGGTTCCAGCGCATCGTAGGAGTAGGGGAGTGGCGGCAGAAGGTAGTTTCCCTGAGCGTCCCGCGGCAGGGCGAAGATGTCTTCTGCGGTTGGATCGCCGCCTCCGCTCACGATGGCGGCAGCGGCTCCGACGGCGGCGGGCGCCGTCTTCAGAAAGTTGCGACGATTGGGCATAGCTCCCACCTCATTTCTATGGGTGACATTCATCGCATCCCCCGGACTCCTCGCAAAGCCTTCAACCTACTACAAGAACACCCACGGGCAAGGGATCATTCCCGCTTCTTGTGGGGGGGGGTAATAGTGGTGGCCAAACCAGGAGGTCGGAGTGGGAAATAGGCCTTTGGCCGCGGGCACTCATGATTCGGGAGCGACTGCTCGACTAGGTCTCGAATCATGGATGTACCGTTGGATCGCCTGCAGGCCATGACGTGAAGGGAGTTCCTTCCGCATGGAGATAGGGCGCGCTCTCCCCCCATCCCGAGAAGAATGAAAAAGCACCTTTCGGGCTCGAAAGGTGCTTAGTTGGTAGGCGTAAGCAATGGAGATCTAATTATCCCGCCTTCACCACGCGGCCGCTTCGCAGACAACGCGTGCACACCCGAATGTGGCGGGGAGCCCCGTCCACAATCGCGTGCACCCGGCGCAAATTGGGATTCCATTTCCGCTTCGTCACCCGGTGGGAGTGGCTGATCTGATGGCCGCGACCGGGACGTTTGCCGCAAATGTCACAGGTCTTTCCCATCTTGGCCCAAGTCCCTCCTTATGTCCGTCTCCTTCAAAACTCAGCCCCTGAACAAAAAGCGCGCCTACTATAACCATCCTGGGCCAATTTCGCAAGCACTTTTCCCACGTGCTCTTGCCCGCATCCCTTGCGGACAGTGGCCGCTCCCTGTGCCTTGCGTCGCTAATTGTCCTTGGTTTTGAGCCTGCCTTTTGTTTCTTTACCAAGCGTGGCCGAAAGCCCGGGGTCGGCGTGTCCGTTCCCTGGAGAAGCGAGGAAGGGGGAGATAGCTTTCTTCTGTGGTAGGAGGGACTCGCGATGAAAAGCGCAGCACAGTACCTCTACGAGCTCTTTAACCTCGAGAACAAGGTCGCCGTGGTAATCGGGGGCGGCGGCGTGCTCGCTGGTGCGGTCGCCAAGGCCTATGCAAGGGCAGGGGCGAAGGTGGCCATTCTCGATCTGAAGCAGGAGTACGCAGAGCAACGCGCCCGCGAAATCCATGAGGAAGGCGGCACGGCCATGGCCATCGCCGTCGACGCAACATCCCGCAGGGACCTTGAAGAGGCTGATCGGAGGATCGCGGAGACCTGGGGGCGGGTGGACATTCTGGTTAATGCGCCAGGCATTAACTCCGCCACGCCTTTCTTCGAGATCACGGAGGAGGAGTGGCACAAGATCCTCGACGTGAACCTCAAGAGCATGTTCCTCGCTTGCCAGATCTTCGGAAAGCGGATGATCGAACAGGGAGAGGGCGGCAGCATCATCAACTTCAGTTCAGCGTCCAGCGGTCCGCCTTTGTCCAAGGTCTTTACCTACTCGATCTCCAAGGCAGGAGTGAACAACCTGACCCAGTGGCTCGCTCGGGAGTGGGCCCCGTACCGAATTCGGGTGAACGCCATTGCGCCGGGCTTTTTCCCTGCGGAACAGAACCGCCGCATCCTCACAGAGGAACGCATTGCCGACATCATGCGTCACACGCCGATGAAGCGCTTCGGGGAGCCGGAAGAGCTGGTGGGGGCAATGCTCTGGCTGGCTTCCGAACGGGCGTCCGGCTTTGTGACCGGCCACATCGTGCGCGTGGACGGTGGATTCACGGCGATGACCATCTGACAGGCACGGCCAGGGGAAGGACCCATGAGCTGGAACGGGCGCGCGGCTGTGTACGTCGAAACCGACGTGCTGGAGTTCCGCCAAGAAAAGGTCGCCGTTTCTCAGCCGGACGACGTAGTCCTCAAGGTAGTGGCCTGTGGGGTCTGCGGCACCGATCTGCATCTGTTCCACGGCGAGATTCCGCTGGCCAGGCCGCCCGTGGTCCTCGGACACGAGATCTTCGCCGAGGTGGTGGAAGTTGGGCCTGGCGTCGACGATCTCCGGCCCGGTCAGCGCGTGGCGGTGGATCCGGTTATTCCGTGTGGGAGATGCGAGTTCTGTCAATCCGGGCGACCCAACCTTTGCCCCCACCAGCGCAATATGGGTTACCACGTGGCCGGGGGCTATTGCCAATATACGAAAGCCTCTCGCGACCGCCTTTACCCGCTGAGCCAGTCGGTTGGCTTGAAGGGGGGCATCCTGGTGGAGACCCTGGCGTGTGTCGTCCGCGGCTACGATCGTCTGCAGCCGGCGGCAGGAAGCCGGGTGCTGGTCGTAGGCGCAGGTACCGTAGGGCTCCTGTGGGCTCAGCTTCTGCAGGGCGCGGAGGCCTGTGAGGTCGTCCAGGTCGATTTGGTCCCGGAGAGGGCGGAGGTGGCCCGCAAGCTGGGTGCGCACCACGCTCTTGCGGTAGAGGAAGGGAAGCTGCGGGAATGCCTGGGCCCTCTGGCCCAGGGCGGCTTTGACGTCGTGATCGACGCCACCGGCAATCCGCGTGCCGTGGAGGAGGGGATTGAGCTCGTCCGCCCGGGCGGCAAGATGATGGTGTTTGGCGTCTGTCCAGAGCACGCTACGGTGCGCGTTCGCCCCTACAAACTCTTTGTTGACGAAATCTCGATCCTGTCCTCGAAGATGCCGCCCTACGCGTTTCCCGAGGCCGTCCGTCTGATCGAGGCGGGGAAAATTGACGCGGAGACCATCGTATCCCACGTGCTGCCTCTGGCTGATCTACCCGAGGCTTTTGCCTTGTTTGAGAAGGGGAAAGACAAGGCCCTGAAGATCGCCATCGATCCGTGGGCGTAGCGGCAAGCTGCGCCCTGTTTAGACAGCTCACTGAAAGGACAGCAAAAGCGGAACCATAGGAGGTTGGGGAGATGGACGGAAAGATGGACATTGGCCTGATCGGCCTGGCTGTGATGGGGGAGAACCTGGCCCTCAATATCGAAAGCAAGGGCTTTGGCGTGGCCGTGTACAACCGGACCGTGGAGAAGGTCGATAAGTTCGTGGAAGGCAGGGGCAAGGGCAAGAACATCCAGGGCTGCCACAGCATCGAGGAGCTGGTAGCCTCTCTGAAACGGCCTCGCAAGATCATCCTCATGGTGAAGGCGGGCAAGCCAGTCGACGATTTCATTGAGCAGCTGATTCCGCACCTGGAGCCCGGGGACATCATCATCGACGGTGGCAACTCCTACTTCAAGGACACGATGCGGCGGACCGAGTACGTGGAGAGCAAAGGGCTGCTCTACATCGGGACGGGAATCTCCGGCGGCGAAGAGGGTGCCCTCCGGGGCCCTTCGATCATGCCGGGAGGCTCACCCGCTGCCTGGCCCCACGTGAAGCCGATTTTCCAGGCCATCGCCGCCAAGGTAGACGACGGTACGCCGTGTGCCGACTGGGTGGGTCCCAATGGCGCGGGCCACTTCGTGAAGATGGTCCACAACGGCATCGAGTACGGCGATATGCAGCTCATTGCCGAGAGCTATCACATCATGCGGGACCTGCTGGGGATGACGCCCGATGAGATGAGCGATGTGTTTGCCGAGTGGAACAAGGGCGAGCTGAACAGCTACCTCATCGAAATCACCGCGGACATCTTGGCCTACAAAGACACCGATGGCCAACCCCTGGTCGACAAGATCTTAGACACGGCCGGGCAGAAGGGCACCGGCAAGTGGACGTCCATGGAGTCCCTGGACCTCGGCATCCCCCTTACCCTCGTGACCCAGGCGGTCTACGCCCGTTTCCTGTCCGCGATGAAGGACGAGCGCGTGGCGGCCTCTAAGGTCCTCCAAGGACCAAACGGGAAGTACGAAGGCAACCGCGATCAGATGATCGAAGACATTCGACGCGCCCTCTACGCCTCCAAGATCGTTTCCTATGCCCAGGGCTTCACCCTGATGCGGGCCGCCTCTGTTGAATACGGCTGGAACCTGAACTACGGCAACATCGCGCTCCTCTGGCGGAATGGCTGCATCATCCGATCGGTGTTCCTGGGCAAGATCAAAGAGGCCTTCGATCGCGATCCCAATCTGCCGAACCTGCTGCTTGATCCTTTCTTCAAGGAGAAAGTGGAGAGTACGCAGGACAGCTGGCGGCGGGTGGCAGCTGCGGCCCTGATGTACGGGATCCCCGTGCCGGCCATGACGGCCGCTCTGACGTACTACGACGGCTACCGCGCGGAGCGCCTGCCCGCGAATCTGACCCAGGCCCAGCGCGATTACTTCGGTGCTCATCAGTACGAGCGGGTGGATCGGCCCCGGGGCGAATTCTTCCACACGAACTGGACGGGGCGCGGCGGCGAAACTGCCTCAACGGCGTACGTCGCCTAAAATCCCCTGGCAGGAGCGGGCTGTCCGAGGCCGTCGGCCCTGGCCGGCGGCCTCGTTCATATGGTTCGGAGTTGCGCGCGATGGGCAACCTCTTCGACCTCTCGGGCAAGATCGCTCTCGTGACCGGAGCCAGCCGGGGCATCGGGAGGGCCGTTGCGGTGGGGCTCGCGGAGCACGGAGCGGACGTAGTCCTGGTGGCGCGCAGCCAAGAGGGTCTGGAGCGCGTCGCCGTAGAAATCCAGGCGCATGGCAGAAGAGCGTGGGTCAAGCCATGGGACCTGGAGCGGGTAGCGGAGATCGGTTCTTTTTACCAGAGTGTGGTCCAGGACACAGGCGGTGTGGACATCCTGGTCAACGTGGCAGGAATTCAGCGGCGGGCCATGGCGTTAGACCTATCTCTGGCCGACTGGCAGGACGTTCTGACGGTCAATCTGACCTCCGTCTTTGTGCTTTGTCAGGCCTTTGCGCGCGAGAGGATTGCCTCAGGAAAGCCGGGGTGCATTGTCAACATCGGATCTCTGATGTGTGAGGGACATCGGCCGACGACGGTGGCCTACACGGCGAGCAAAGGAGGGATTCGTCAGCTGACCAAAGCCCTGGCGGTGGAGTGGGCCCGTTACGGTATTCGTGTGAACGCGGTGGCCCCCGGTTACATCGCCACCGAGATGACGAAGCCCTTGCAAGAGAATCCCGAGCTTGACACGTGGGTCCGCACCCGGGCCCCGATGGGCCGCTGGGGCGAGCCGCGCGAGATCGTAGGGCCCGTCGTTTTCCTCGCCTCCGAGGCCAGTAGCTACGTGACGGGCCATATCCTCTACGCGGACGGTGGATGGCTGGCCAACCTGTAGGGAGCTCTGCCGTCCAGCCGCCTCGGAGCCATCGCCCACGAAGTCTAACGGTAGGTCACTGGCTCGGCTGCGGAATGGAAAGGTGCTCGCATGGTCGTCGGGTTCGGAGGGAAGGACACTCTTCTGAGCGAAAAAGAGGCCCGGTCGGTGCTGGAAGCAGGCCTCGGGCCTCGGGATCTGGATGGCCGGCGCGTTCTCGTGTTGATTCCGGATACCACGCGCACGGCGCCCGTACCGATGATGTTTCGCCTGCTTACCGATCTTCTCCTGCCGCGGGCAGCGCAACTGGACTTCTTGATCGCCCTCGGCACCCACCCCGTGATGCCGTGGGAGCGGGTCCTGAAACACCTGGGAGTAACCGCCGAAGAGTGGGATCGTCGCTACGCGCGCGTGCGGGTGTACAACCATCGCTGGGACGATCCGGAGGCGCTCGCTCGGCTGGGCACCATCCCGGCATCGGAGATCGAAGAGCTCACCGAAGGGCTGATGCGCCAGGAGGTGCCGGTAGCCCTAAACCGCCTCGTCCTTGAGTACGACGTCCTGATCATCTGTGGGCCGACGTTCCCGCACGAGGTGGTGGGCTTCTCGGGCGGGAACAAGTATCTCTTCCCCGGTATTGCGGGACCGGAGATCATTCACTTTTTCCACTGGCTGGGCGCCGTTTTGACGAACATGAAGATCATCGGCACCAAGTGGAATCCGGTCCGTCGCGTCGTGGATCGCGCTGCCCAGTTTCTCCAGATAGAGAAGCTTTGCATCAGCCTGGTGACCACCGACGAGGGGCTCCACGGCTTGTTCGTGGGCACGCCGGAGGACGCCTTCAGCGCCGCTGCCGACCTCTCGGCCCAGATCCACATCCGCTACGTCGATCGGCCCTACAACAAGGTGCTTTCCGTTTCACCTCCGATGTACGATGATCTCTGGACCGCGGGCAAGTGCATGTACAAGCTCGAGCCGGTGGTGGCGGACGGAGGGGAGCTGATTATCTACGCGCCGCACATTACCGAGGTCTCCTACACCCACGGGAAGATCCTCGACGAGATCGGCTATCACGTCCGGGACTACTTTCTCAAGCAGTGGGACCGCTTCCGGCACGTGCCCGGAGGGGTGATGGCTCACTCTACGCACGTTAAGGGACTGGGTACGTACGAGGACGGGGTGGAAAAGCCGCGCATCCAGGTTGTGCTGGCTACCGGCATTCCCGAGGATCGCTGCCGCCGCATTAACTTGGGATATCGGGATCCGGCCACCATCCGCCTCGAGGAATGGCAGGGCAGGGAAGACGAGGGAATCCTCTTGGTACCGAAGGCCGGGGAGATTCTCTATCGGCTCAAGAGCGACCGCTCTCAGGGGAGGTAGGAGGCACGCGCCAAAGGGGGTGCCGTATTCAATGCTGGCTCGCCGGTGACGGCATCTGGAGATTCGGGGGCGCTTCCGCACGGACCGCCGTCGACGCGGGGGTCATTCCGAGAAGTCCTTCTGGCACGGCCTCACGACCTTGCGGTGAAACGCTTTGGAACTGCCTGCGTGCGTCGCTAAATTGGTGTGTTTGGCGACGCAGGGTCGGCTTCTGGTGCACGAGGCATGCGGACCAACCTGGAGGTGTCCATGACCGAGGGCAGGATCGAGGCGGAGTTTCGACGGGTCTCGCAGCATTTTGACAAATGGGAAGTGATCAAGGACATGGTGGATCAGCTCATCGACATCATGTTGAACTATCGCCAGAGCGGGCACCCCGGCGGATCGCGGAGCAAGGTACACGCGCTGGTAGCCTTGATGTTGAGCGGCGTGATGCGGTACGATCTCCGGCATCCGGAGAAGAGGTTTGGCGATCGGTTCATTCTGAGCGCAGGCCATACGATCCCCCTCGTCTACGCGATGCTGGCGGTTCTGTCGGATGCCATGCGCGTGAAGTTTCAGCAGACGGGCGATCCGAGGTACTACATCCCGCCGGAACGCATCGTTCTTCCGGAGGACCTGCTCCTTTTCCGTCGCAACCGCGGTCTTCCGGGCCACGCAGAGATGGCGGGCAAGACCCTGTTCCTGAAGTTCAACACCGGTCCCTCGGGGCATGGTGCTCCCGCTGCCGCCGGCCAGGCCCTCGCTCTCCGGATCGCCGGCGTGGATCAGGTCAAGGTCGTGGCCCTCGAAGGGGAGGGAGGGCTCACCCCTGGAGGGGTGCACGAGACGATGAACTCAGCCTGGGGCCTCGGTCTCCACAATCTCTACTTCGTCATTGATTGGAATGACTTCGGGATTGACGACCACCCGATCTCGAGCGTGGTCCCGGGCACGCCGGTGGACTGGTTCGGCGCCCACGGCTGGCGCGTGGTGGGATGTGACGACGGCCACGACTGGTCCAAGCTGACACGGATGATCCTGGAGCTATTCTACGGGCCCAATGACCGCAAGGTCCCCAATGTGGGGTACATGAGAACCAAGAAGGGCCGCGGCTATCTCAAGTACGACAATCATTCCCACGGTGCCCCTCACCCCATCAACAGTGAGATCTTCTGGGAGACCAAACGCCCGTTCATGGAGAAGTACGGGGTGGAGTTCGAAGGCTTCGGGAAACCGGCGCCGGCCGATCCTCAGGAGCTTCAGGCGCAGGAGAGGACCAACATCGAGAGGGTGATGGGGGTTCTGCGCCGCGATCAGGAGCTCGTCGACTACATCGCGGAGACCCTGGCGAGCCTGGGCGACAGCGTTCCTGAGGAGATCGGCACCTACCGCCTCGGCGACCGCTCCCCTTGGTCGGACGAGCGTCTCTACGACTACCGCAACTATCCCCCACAGCTGTATTTGCCCCCCGGCAAGGAGGCGGCCAACCGCAATGCCCTGGCCAGGTGGGCAGCGTGGGTCAATTATTTCGGATTCAAGGAATACGGCCGTCCCCTCTTTATCGCGGCCTCGGCAGACCTGGCCGAGTCCACCAACATCGCCGGCTTCGCTAAGGCCTGGGAAGACTTCCCTGGGTTTGGCTGGTACGATCGTGACTCCAATACCTTCGGCGCCCTGCTGCCGCAGGAGATCACGGAATTCGCCAACGCCGGGATCTGCGTTGGAATGGCCACGGTGAATTTTGCCCGCGACCCATACCGCGAGTTCAACGGGTTTTACACCGCCTGTTCTACCTATGGCTCCTTCGCCTATCTCAAGTACGGGCCCATGCGCCTTTTCAGCCAGCTCGCGCAGGACTGCGAGCTCAAGGTTGGCAAAGTGATCTGGGTGGCGGGGCATTCGGGACCCGAGACAGCGGACGATTCCCGCACCCATTTCGGGATTTTCTCACCCGGCGTGGGCCAGTTGTTCCCGAAGGGCAAGGTGGTCAACGTCCACCCATGGGAGCACAATGAGGTGCCTGTGGTCCTGGCGGCGGCGCTGCGGCTGGACGCGCCGATCATAGTGCTTCACCTCACTCGTCCTCCCATCCGGATCCCGGATCGGGAGGCTCTGGGCATACCCTCCCATTTCGAAGCGGCGCGCGGGGCGTACCTCATTCGCGACTACCGGCCTGGCCTGCCCCGAATGGGTACGGTGATCGTGCAGGGAACGAGCACCACAAACAATCTTCTCCAGATCCTGCCGGAACTGGATCGCAGGGGGATCAACGTCAAGATCGTGGCGGCCATCAGCTACGAGCTGTTTATGGCTCAGCCCGAGGAGTACCGGCGACGCATCCTCCCGGAGGAGGACTGGCTGGACTCCATGGTGATCACCAACGGCGCCCTGCGCCTGATGCACGACTGGTTGAGCTCCAAGGTAGCCGAACAGTATTCTTTGTCTTCCGATTGGGACAATCGCTGGCGCACGGGGGGTACGGTGGAGGAGCTGTGCGAGGAGGCCCACATCTCGCCGCGCTGGATTCTGGCCGGGATCGAGAAGTTCGCGCGGGAGAGGGAGAAACGACTTGGGTACCTGCACACGCTTCTCGATCGCCTGCGCTAAATGCGCTTGAGACACCGCGCCCGCTCTCGCGGGCGGTGGTGCTCCGGTCTCCAGCCCAGACGCCCGGGGGGCTTGGTGGCTGCGCGGGCGCCGTTGCGACAAGACGGATCGGGGCGGCTGCGGCGTTCCTAGGGCGTTCGACTCAAAGCGGCGTTGGGAGCCGAGGGCTTTGGTTCTCCCCTCCCGGGGTAGGCCGAAGGGCGCGCGCCGGGCCGGTAGCGAGGGCGGGTCCTTGGTCAGAGGGATAGGGAAGTGACCAATGGTGGCGTCTGGTCCTCCGATGGGCGCCGAAAGTAGGTTCAAAGGGCGAAGGTCGAGCCGTCGCCTCGGGACGGGAAGCCGGCGGGGCGCTTCGCAGAGGGCGGAACGAGGGGACCGGGCCCAGAGCCGGCTTCGAGGCCCCGGGTACCTATCGCAGGTCGAACGCCACCTTGAGGATCTCCGCGTCCGTGTGCCAGCGCACTTCCCGCACCGAGGACGGGTCTTCGTTCGTGCGCTGCGCCACACTGACGATGCGATCGAACCTGCTCTCGAACAGGTCGAGCAGGTGGGGATCGAACTGACTTCCCTTCCCCTCGCGCATCAGTTCCAGAGCTTGCTCAAACGATAGGGCTTCCTTGTAGGGTCTCTCCGTGGTCAGGGCATCGAACACGTCGGCGATGGCGCAGATCCGGCCCCAGACGGGGATCTGATCTCCTGCCAGCCCACGTGGGTATCCTTTGCCATCCCAGCGTTCGTGATGGGTGAGGGCCACGATGGCGCTCACCTGAAGAAGTCGGGAGGGGGAGCCGGAGAGCAGCTTGGCGCCGATCACGGTGTGCTGGCGCATGGTCTCCATCTCCTGCGGGGTAAGTCGGCCCGGCTTCTGCAGAATGGAGTCGGGGATGCCGATCTTTCCCACGTCGTGCATGGGCGCGGCGTGACGGATGATCTCCACGTCTCCAGGCGACAATCCGGCGGCCGCGGCGAGGATGGTGCTGTACAAGCTCACCCGGCGGAGGTGCTCGGAGGTCTGGCTGTCCTTGTACTCAGCGGCGAGGGCGAGGCGATGGAGCGTGTCCACGTAGGCCTGATAGGTGCGACGATTTGCCCTGGCCATCTCTTCCAGCGCCTTCCGCAGGGCCGCCGTCCGCTTTGCCACCGTCTCCTGCAGCTGGCGCTCGTGCTCTCTCAGCGCGTCGTAGGCTTGCTTCAGCTTCAAGAGCGATTCGGTACGTACCTTGAGTTCCGTGGTATCGATGGGCTTAGTCAGAAAGTCATTGGCTCCCGCCTCCACTGCTTTCAGACGGTCCTCCCGACTCCCCAGCGCGGTGATCATCATGATCGGGATGTCGCGCGTCTCCGCGTTGTTGCGGACGGCCTTGGCTACCTCGTACCCGTCCATCCCGGGCATCATCACGTCCAGAAGGATGAGGTCAATATCGAGGTTGAGCTTGCCTAAGGCCTCGAAACCGTCGCGCGCGGTCTCACACTCATAGCCCAGGCGGACCAGCATGTCAGTGAGTACCTCGCGGTTGGTTGGCTCATCGTCCACGATCAGGATGCGCGGTCTGCGATTCACGTCCGCACCTCTTTACTTTGACACCACCTGACATCCATGCCCTTCGCTGGCTGCCCTGCCCGCGAATTGGCCGCCGCGCTCACTTCGACGAAGCGGTCATGGCTTCAGCCCTGGACCCGTTGTGGAGAAGTCGTGCTACATGGGTAGCCAGAGCGGTGGCGGCGTTGCCGTCTGCCGTCCCGGGCGAAAGATCCCGGATGATATGAGCCAGGCGACTCAACTCCTGCTGTTCGGCCGCCTCCAGCTCCCGGTCCGCCAGGACGAAAAAGACAATGTCCTTCGTCTGAGGGTATCTCTTTAAGTAGCGTACCACGTTCTGGCCAGCCACTTTGGGTAAGGACAGGCTGATGACCATGGCGTCCGGGGCCTCTTTGGTGGCAAGCTGCAGAGCTTGCATCCCATCGTGCACCTTTACCACGGAGAAGCCTGCGCGCGCTAACGTCTCGGCAAGAAGCTCTGAGAACTCCGGATCTCCGTGCGCGACAAGCACGCGCTGGCCAAGACCCGTGCGGCTGGCCGTAAGCTGGGACAAGGTGCGCAGAAGTTGGCGGATGTCCACAGGTTTGTCCAGATGGGCCACGGCGCCCAGCTGACGCGACAGGGCGTGATTGTCGAGCACCGAAACAACAACCACCGGTATGGGCGCCGTTTCGGGCAAAGCTTTGAGCCGGGACAGAAGATCCCAGCCCTTCTCCTGTCGGTCGAAGAGGACATCCAGGACGATTACATCGGGGTTCTCCCTCAGGGCCAGGCTTTCTCCGCTGGCGGGGTCATGGGCTGCCAGCACCTGATAGCCTGCCGCAGTCATTGCATCCTGCAGGAGTTCAGTGCTTTCCGCATCGTCGTCGATGACCAAAACAAGGGGGAAGTCGCGAACCACTCGCACACGCTGGGCCCGTGGCTCGACGGTCACGGGTGTGGCAGGGTGGTGGAGAGCCTGCGCGTCTTCTCTCCGCACGGGGATCACAAAGGTGAAGGTGCTGCCTTTTCCTTCGCCCTCGCTTTCGGCCCAGAGGGTCCCGCCGTGCAATCGCACCAGTTTCTGAGCCAGGGGCAGGCCCAAGCCAGTCCCCTTGTGGACGCTCTGGTACGGATTCGGGATTTGCTCGAACTCTTCGAAAATGCGCCGCAAGTGTTCCGGCCTGAGGCCGATCCCGGTGTCCTGGACGGAGACCTTGAGCAGGGTTCCCTGGTGATAGGCGGTTGCCGAACGCTGCTCGGCCTCCGCCACCACGCGTACCGTCCCCCCCTCCCCCGTGTACTTGATGGCGTTGCTGAGGAGGTTGAAGAGAATCTGTCGGAACTTGCCAGCATCGGCCTGGATCGTCTTCGGACAGCGGGAGAGCTCCGCCTCGAGGTGGATCTGCTTCTGAAAGGCCAGTGGGGAAACGGCCTCGATCGTGCTTTGGATCACCTGGCGCGGGTCGAATTCCGTGATCTCCAGCTGCATCCGACCCGCCTCGATCTTCGAGAGATCGAGGAGATCATTGATCATCTGCAGGAGTTGCCTTCCACTGGTCAGAATGTTCGACACATAGCGCTGCTGCTTCTCATTGAGAGGGCCGAAGTACTGATCGGCGAGCATCTCCGAAAAGCCGATAATCGAGTTCAACGGCGTCCGGAGTTCATGGCTGATGCTGGCCAGCCAGCGGCTTTTCAGCTCGCTGGCTTTTTCGGCCTCTTCTTTGGCCCGGCGCAGGATCGCCTCCGTTCGCCGCCGGTCGCTCACGTCCCGGATGGCCACTACCCGGGCCTGGAGCCCCGCGTAGGGGAGAGCTTTGACGCGGATTTCTATCGGGAAAAGCGTTCCGTCGGAGTGGATGCCCATGGCCTCCACCGTTCGCGCCGTTCCCCGGAAGAGCGTCTCGAGGACCTGCGTGTCGGAACAGACGATGTACCGGCGGATGGAGCTGCCGCGGATTCGCTCGGAACTGTACCCGAAGGTCAGGGCGAAGGCCTGATTGGCGTCCAGAATCTCGCCCTGATGATGGATGGCGATGGCCTCGAAGGCGGCTTCCGAAAGGCGCCGGAACCTCTCCTCGCTGTTGCGCAGTGCTGCCAGGGCCCGCAAAAGCTGCTCCCTTCGCCACTCGTTCTCCAGTCGGAGGTTCTCGGCCTGCTGGATGCTCCGGAGCCGATAGGGTTGTGCTACGGCGGCGAACAGAACAGCCAGAAGTAGCGCCCCGCCGTAGGGTATCCACTCCAGCGACAGATGGGGAGAGGCCAGGATCGTCCACGCCACAGCGGCCAAGATACACGATGCCACCAGAACCCGCGGCCTCACTCCGAGGAGCCCCAATCCCGCGACAACCAGAGCTACTTGGAACGTGTGCTTGGGCTCCGGGTGAAGCCTAATGGGCAGGACCACATTCGCGAGGGTCAACACCACGGACACAAAAAAGAGGACCTCGGAGCCGCGGGGAGACAGGCAAGGGCGCTGAGAGACCAAGGCCAGGACGACGAGAAGGGCCGCCAAACCGAGTCCCGTTCTGGAAAGAACAGACGCCGCGCTGGGCGGCAGAATGAAGGCGTAATCGATACTCAGTACGAGATGAAACACGGCAAGGAGCAGGAGGACACTGCCCAGGTTACGATGGATGAGCCGCAGCGCGGCCTCCTCCGCCGTCACGCGTGGTGGGCTCTGCGGCGGCTGGACGCGCGATTCCCCTGCCGTCGGCACACCCCGTGTCACCCGATTCTCTCCCAGAGTCCTACGCAAAGGGCCTGTCTACTGCCGGTTGCCGGTACCGAACCCACGGCTCCGCCGCAAGGGCAAGGATCAGACGTGCCTTCGCTCCGCCTTTCGGGTCTCCAAGCCTCAGGGCGGGGAACCGGATCTCGAAGCGGCTCGCCCGCCACCGAGCCGGGGAGAGGATCTCGGCTTTGCTCTCCCCCTGAGCAAGCCCATGGCCCCTCACCCCGGGCGTGAGGAGGGCTATTGCTAATATCGTCAGTCGGGGACGACCCATTAAGCCCTCGTGGGGGAGGGCCGATCGGTGCGAGCCGGACATGCGGAAGAGTCGGTCGCCGGAGTTTCGCACTTTTCCCTTGGAAAGCGGCGGTCAATTTGTTAAATTTGCGAGGTTTAAAAGTGGGAGGTTACCGTATGGCAGGCCACTCCAAGTGGGCGCAGATCAAGCGGAAGAAGGCGCGTACGGACGCCGAGAAGGGGCGGATCTTTACGAAGTTGATCCGCGAAATCACCGTAGCGGCGCGGCAGGGTGGAGGGGACGAAGAGGCCAATCCCCGCCTGCGGGCGGCCATCGCGGCGGCCAAGGCGGCCAACATGCCGGCCGCGAACATTGAGAAAGCCATCAAGCGCGGTACCGGCGAGCTTCCGGGGGTTGTCTACGAGGAAGTCACGTACGAAGGGTACGGGCCTGGCGGGGTGGCACTGCTCATCCAGGTGGTCACCGACAATCGCAACCGGGCGGTGGCGGAGATTCGGCACATTCTCAGCAAGCACAGCGGCAGCCTCGGCGAGCAAGGCAGTGTGGCCTGGATGTTCGAGCGCAAGGGCGTGGTGAGCGTGCCCAAGGACGGTCACACGGAAGAAGAGCTTCTGGCGATTGTCCTGGATGCGGGAGTGGAGGACATCCGGGAAGTGGAGGACGGGTTCGAGCTGGTTTCAGCCCCGGAAGATCTGGAGGCGGTCAAACGGGCCCTCGATCAGGCTGGAATCAGCTACGAGTCGGCCGAAATTACGATGTACCCCAAGTCAACGGTGCGGGTGGAAGGGAAAGAGGCGCGTCAGGTTCTCGCTTTGCTGGAAGCGCTGGAAGAGCACGATGACGTGCAGCAGGTCTTCGCCAACTTCGATATCGACGAGTCGGTAATGCAGGAGGTCGAATCGGAGTAGCCCATTGACAGCAAGCCTGGAGAAGAGGGTCCTCGCCGTTGATCCCGGTACCGGAGTGGTGGGTTACGCCGTCCTGGCCTGGAGAGAGGGAGAGGCGAGGATTCTCGAGGCCTCCGTCCTGCGTCTGGGAAGGAGGGAGGGGCAGGCGGCCCGTCTTCTGGCTCTGCACCGGGGGCTGTGTGAGGTTATAGCCCGTTGCCAACCCGAGGAGGTGGCCGTTGAGGAGGCTTTCTTCGCGAAGAACGCCCGCAGTGCCCTCAAACTCGGCGAAGCGCGGGGGGTGGTGCTTCTCACGGCGGCGCAGGAAGGCTTGCCGGTGTTCGAGTACACGCCCGCTGAAGTGAAGCAGGCGGTGGTCGGCTACGGGGGAGCTTCGAAGCAGCAGGTGCAGAGGATGGTGGCTACCCGACTCGGTCTTCCCTCACTTCCCCGCCCCTACGACGTGGCCGATGCTCTGGCGATTGCCCTCTGCCACTGCCAGCGAGAGAACGGTTCGCAGAAAGACCTGACGAGCGGCCAGCGGGAGTAGCTCCGTGCGGAAGGCCACACCAGACACCAGGGGAACACAGTGATCGCACGACTGCGCGGCCGAGTAGTGGAGAAAGGCTTCCAATCTGTCCTGTTGGACGTCCAGGGCATCGGATTTGAGGTGGCGGTGCCCCTGTCTACAGCCGAACGTCTCATCGTCGGCTCCGAGGCGGAGCTCCTCACCTACCTCCACGTGCGTGAAGATACGCTCCAGCTATACGGTTTCCTCACCCGCCCTGAAAGGGAGCTGTTCGAACATCTCCTGTCGGTATCCGGGGTGGGACCTAAGCTCGCCCTGAACCTCCTGTCGGCCCGCGGCGTAGAGGTATTACGAAAAGCCATTGCTGGGGCCGATCTGGCCACCCTAACGGCCATCAGCGGGGTGGGGAGGAAGACGGCGGAAAGGATCGTGGTCGAACTTCGCGAAAAGTTGGGAGGCGCAGCACGCAGGGTGGGAGATGTGTACACCACCCTGCCAGGCGCGGCGGAAGAAGCTGTGTTGGCCCTGGTGTCACTGGGCTTTGCACGAAAGGAAGCGGAACGCGCCCTGCAACGGGTCCTGGGCGAGCACGACGGCAAGGACCTGGACGTGGATCAGCTGATCCGCGAAGCGCTGCGCCAGCTCTGACCGTAAGGTGACCGAGCCGAGACCGACAACCCCCGACCGACTGGAAGGGGAGCTTGAGCTTGACCGGACCCTCCGGCCCACGCGCCTGGAGGAGTTTGTAGGCCAGGAGGGGCTCAAGGCCAATTTGCGCGTTTTCATCGCTGCGGCCCTGGAGAGGGGAGAGCCCCTGGACCATACCCTCTTCTACGGACCGCCGGGTCTGGGCAAGACGACCCTGGCGGTGATTATTGCCCACGAGCTGGGCGTGAACCTGCGGGCCACCTCCGGGCCGGCCCTCGAGCGGCCCGGGGATCTGGCCGGCATCCTCACCAATCTCCGCGACCGGGATGTGCTTTTCATCGACGAGATCCATCGCCTGAACAAGGTGGTGGAGGAGTACCTGTACCCGGCGATGGAGGACTATAAGCTGGACATTGTGATCGACCGTGGGGCCAACGCACGGACCATTCAGCTGCGACTACCGCGTTTTACCCTCATTGGCGCGACCACGCGAGCGGGACTTCTGACCTCGCCGCTGCGGGCCCGCTTCGGCGTGGTGGGCCGTTTAGACTACTATCGCCCAGAGGAGTTGCAGCAGATCCTCCTCCGTTCAGCCCGGATCCTGGGCGTGTCGATCACGGAGGAGGCCGCGCTGGAGATCGCACGGCGATCGCGTGGCACCCCACGGGTGGCCAATCGCCTGCTGCGCCGGATTCGGGATTTCGCCCAGGTCGATGGCGACGGCGTCATCACCAAGGAGGTGGCGGAGCGAAGCCTGGAGCGGCTCGACGTCGACTCCTCCGGCCTGGACGATATGGACAAGCGGATCTTGCGCGCGCTCATCGAGAAGTTCAACGGGGGGCCAGTGGGTCTTAAGACCCTGGCCACCGCGGTTGGGGAGGAGACCGACACCATTGAGGAGGTTTACGAGCCGTTTCTCATTCAGCAGGGCTTCTTAAGCCGCACCCCTCGGGGAAGAATCGCTACGGACCTTGCGTACCGGCATTTTGGGTTGCCCCGTCCCAATCGACCGTGGCAACAGACCACGCTGGACCTGTAATCACGACGGTGCCGGCGCGGGCCGCGCGTCACAAAGGCTTGCGACGGAGGCAGGATGTGAGTACGCTGTGAGGAAAGGAGTGGTGCGATGAAACTCTCTGACTTCAAGTTCAACCTCCCGGAGAAACTGATCGCCCAGTACCCGGCCGAGCCGCGTGACCATTGTCGCCTCATGGTCCTGCACCGCGACAGCCAAAAGATTGAGGAGGGTATCTTTCGCGACATCCTGAAGTACCTGGAGCCGGGGGATGTCCTGGTCGTCAACGAGACCATGGTCTTCCCTGCCCGCCTCATGGGGACGAAGGACAAGACGGACGCGCAGGTCGAGATCTTCCTCCTTCGTGAGCTCGAAAAGGACCTGTGGGAGGTGCTAGTCAAACCCGCCCGCAAGGTGCGAGTCGGAAACAAACTGCGGGTCGGCAACGAGCTCATCGCGGATGTGATCGACAATACGGTGAGCGGGGGCCGCGTGGTCCGCTTCCGCTACCAGGGCGATTTCAACGAGATCGTCGATCGCCTCGGCCAAACGCCCCTTCCTCCGTACATCGAGCGGGAGCCTGAGCCAAGAGATCGGGAATGGTACCAGACTGTCTACGCCCGGGTGCGCGGCGCCGTGGCTGCCCCCACCGCCGGGCTTCACTTCACGAAGGAGCTACTGGAGGAGGCTAAGGCCAAGGGGGTCAAGATGGCCGCTGTTCTCCTACACGTGGGGCTCGGGACCTTCCGCCCCGTGATGGTGGAGGACTTGAGCCGGCACAAGATGGACTCAGAGTACTACGAGATCTCTCAGGAGGCCGCCGAGACGATCAACGAGTCCAAACGCGCCGGGAAGAAGGTGATCGCTGTGGGCACGAGCGTCGTACGGACGCTGGAGACTTCCGTGACCTCGGAGGGATGGGTGAAGCCCGGAAGCGGGTGGACGGACAAGTTCATCTATCCTCCGTACGACTTCAAGGTGGTGAACGCCCTCATTACCAACTTCCACCTGCCGGCGTCGACCCTGTTGATGATGGTCTGCGCTTTCGGCGGGTACGACTTTGTGATGAAAGCCTACCGCAAGGCCATCCGCGACAAGTACCGCTTCTACAGCTACGGCGACGCCATGCTGATCCTGTAGGGGCAGGAGGTGGCTCTGGGAAGGGTGGTGGCCCTCATCGCAGCGGGCGGTCAAGGCACGCGGATGGGGGGGAAAGTCAACAAGCAGTTTCTTGCCATCGAAGGCCAACCGATCCTGGCGCACACACTCAGACCGTTCGAAAGCTGCTCTGCTGTGGACGAAATCGTGATTGTGGCGCCGAAAGAGTGGCTGTTTTTCGTCGCCCACGAGATCGTCGATACCTTCGGCTTCTCGAAGGTGCGCCGCGTCGTTGAGGGAGGGCCGGAACGTCAGCATTCCGTCTACGCGGGCCTGCGAGCTCTCGATCCGCAGACAGAGATTGTGGTGATTCACGATGCCGTGCGGCCCTTTGTCGATGCCCAGATGATCGAGAGAGTCGTCGGAGCTGCTCGGCAGAGCGGGGCCGCCATCTTCGCCGTCCGTCCGAGGGACACGGTGAAAAAGGGGTGCGGCGAACGCGTGGAAGCGACCTTACGACGAGACGATCTCTGGCTGGTCCAGACACCCCAGGCGTTCCGTTACACGCTCATCCTGAAAGCCTATGAGAATGCCTTCGCCAAGGGACTCATCGGTACCGATGATGCCGTCCTCGTGGAGTGGCTGGGGGAGGAGGTCACCATCCTCGAAGGTCACTACTGGAACCTGAAGATCACGACCCCCGAGGACCTGGAGGTGGCACGTCTGCTCCTGGCAGCCAGGAAATCGGGAGCCGGGAAGCCTGAGGGCAGCTGAGGGTCAGAAGCGTGGCGGCGGATTTGCGCATCGGATTCGGTTACGACGTTCACCGACTCGTCCCGGGCCGAGACCTGATCTTGGGAGGGGTCAAGATCGATTACGAGCTCGGGCTTCTGGGGCACTCAGATGCTGACGTGTTGCTTCACGCCATCGGCGATGCGCTCCTGGGTGCTGCGGCGCTGGGGGATCTCGGCACCCATTTCCCCGACACGGACGAGGCGTTCCGCGGAATCTCAAGTCTGGCGCTCTTGCAGCAGATCCGCAGCAAACTGGAAGAGCAGCATCTTGTGCCGGTGAGCGTGGACGCAACCGTGGTGGCCGAGAGGCCCAAGTTAGCTCCCTACATTCTGGCCATGCGTCAGAAGATCGCCGGGGTCCTGCAGATCGATCTGGACCGGGTGTCCGTCAAAGCGACCACCACGGAGGGGTTGGGCTTTGCGGGTCGCGGAGAAGGCATTGCGGCCTATGCCGTCGCTCTGGTTGGTCGAAGGGGGTAGGGATGGGCGAGGAGCACGAGCGCCAGAATCGACGATTCCGCCTTGCATTGCCCGTCGCGGGGCACCTGGACCTGCCCGGCGCGTGGCTGGCTGTGCTGACCTGGCTCTACGCCCGTAAGGCGGACGGGCACCTCGTTCTGGTGGCCGCGTTAGCCGACGGAAGCGGGTTCCCCGAGCATTGGCTTGGCGCCCTCCTGGACGACCTGCGCTGGCTCGGCGTCCGATGGGAGGAAGGCCCAGACGTCGGAGGCCCCTTCGCCCCGTATCGCCAGGACCAGAGGGCCAATCGCTACCGCGAGCACCTGGAACGCCTGCTCCGCCAAGGGAAAGCCTACCGATGCTACTGCGCAGAGGAGAGGAGTGAGGGCGGAGCGACCTCCGCCTGTAGCGGGGAATGCCGGACCCTCACACCGGAGGAAGAGGCACGCCGGCGAGCCGAAGAACCCTCCTGGCGGGTCCGGGTTAAGCCGACCGAGGCGGCCGGGCAGGCTTTGCTGGAGGACCTTGTGATCGCCGAGGCGGGCGACCGCCCCACCAGCCTCTTTCGGAACGCCGTGGACGACGGCGCGATGGAGATCGATTGCGTGGTGGTGACGTCATCCCAGGAAAGGGAGGGGCGCTCCTGCTGTGCCCTGACCCGCTTGCTGGGCTACAGACCACCAGAGTACATCGTGATCCCCGATCTCCTGCCGGGTAAGGATTGGGGTGCATCGGGGCAGAAGGGGTTGGATGTGCGTCTCCTGCGAGATCTGGGTTTTCTGCCGCAGACCGTTGCCAACTACCTGGCGGGTCTGGCGGGTTTTCCGCTGGAGGATCTGGGCACCGCGACGACGTGTGCGCCCTCGCCGCCGGCAGAGCACGGGCGACGGTTTTTTTCGCAGGAAGAGCTACGGAAGGTGAACCGCCTTGCGATTCAGGCCATGGAGCCTCAGAGATTTGCGGAGGTAAGTCGTTCTTTCCTCGCGGAGGCGGGCGTGGTTCTCGAGGCGGCTCAACTTGCTGCCTGGCTCCCGCTGGTCAAAGACCGGATTACGCTGCTGTCTGACCTTCTCTCCGAGGCTGCCGTCCTGAGGGCAGAGCCGGACCTTACTCTGCGAGCCGTCCGGACGGCGTTACGGAGGGAGGCGGCGCAGAAGGTACTGTGGAGCTTCCTGCGTCGCCTGCAAGTCATCGAGGAACTCACGGCGGATGAGTTCCGCGAGGCCATGCGCGAAGTGGCCAGCGAGACGGGGCTGCTCGGGCGGGAGCTCTGGGACCCAATCCGGCTGGCGCTGGTGGGGAAGGCACAGGAACCGAAGATCGCCGAGATCGCTGCAATCCTTGGGAAAGAGGAGTGTGAACGCCGAGTCCGACTTGCACTGGAGAGCATTGGATGAGAGTGGCGGTGTTGATGGGAGGATATTCGCCGGAGCGGGAAGTCTCGCTGGCCTCGGGCCGCGCGGTAGCCAAGGCCCTTGAGCAAAAAGGACACAAAGTTCTTCGCATCGATCCTGCCCTGGGCCCCGAGGCCGAGGCCCAGCAGGTGCTCTCACCTGTGGCCATTGGCCAGGAACCGCCGTCGCTCGAGGAACTGGGACCGGATGCCGAACGCCAGATCGTGAGGACGCTGGAAAGGCTCCCGGAGCTTGGGGTGGAGGTGGTCTTTGTCGCCTTACACGGAGGAGCCGGCGAGGACGGGAGGGTTCAGGCCGTGCTGGAGATGATCGGACTTCCGTATACGGGGTCCGGTCCTCTGGCCTCGGCACTGGCCATGCGGAAATCCTTCGCAAAAGCCCTGTTCCGCCAGCAGGGAGTTGTAACTCCGGATTGGCTTGTCCTGCCGCGCGCGGCAGGCGTAGAGGCGGAAAGGGCTGTGCAGCAGGCCTTGGGTGCCTTCGCGCTGCCCTTTGTGGTCAAGCCGGACAATCAGGGCAGCACCGTCGGATTCAGCCTGGTCGAACACGCGGACC
>JAPDPT010000015.1 GCA_034506315.1 candidate division KSB1 bacterium
AGGGCCTCGCGCTTGTGCAGCATCTCCAGGACGATACCCCGATTGCGGATGAGCCGCTCCCGGACGAACAGGTCCACAAGTTCCTCCAGGGCTTCCTCCTTGGACCTCGCTTTCATATCGGGGAGGAACAGGCCCTCCCGGAAATACAGCGCCAGCTCCGCCCTTTCCATGTGGGTATCCTCCATGGCTCAGGGAGCCTCGTCGTTGGCTTCCTCGATGAGTTTTCGGACGGCAGGGACGAGGTAGACCTCGTCCACCTCCAGGCGTGCCAGCTCTCTTGCCAATAGTCGAAGCTGCCGGGTCAACGGGCTCTTCTCGTTCAAGATGATCAGGCGCCGATCCTTCACCCGGCACAGCCCGCCTTCGAAGTCGCCCTTCTCGCGGCGTACCTCCACGCCCAGCCGCTGGGCACAGCTCTCCAGCTCTTGCAGAAGCTCCTCTGCCTTCATCACACGTACTTGTTCAGGCCTCTCCGCTTGAGCATCTCCACGAGGTCGCGCACGTCCTGCGCGCGGTCCCGCCGGCAAATCAGAAGCGCATCGCCCGCGTCTACGATCACCAGGTCCTCCAGCCCCAGGGTGGCGATGAGCCGGTACGGGGAATCGATGAGACAGCCCCTGGTGTCCAGAGCCAGGACCTCGCCGCTGATGGCGTTGCCGTCGGGGTCCTTGCGGCTGATCTTGTAGATCTCCTCCCAGCTGCCCAGGTCGTTCCAGCCGAAGGTCGCCTTGAGCACGATCACGCGCTGGGCCTTCTCCATCACCCCGTAATCGATGCTGATGCTGCGGACCTGGCAGTACACCCGGTGAACGGTTTCTTCCTCTTCCGGGGTGCCGACTTTGGCTTCGATTTCCAGCAGGCCTTCGTAGAGTTCTGGGAGGTACTCTCCGATCTCCCGTAGAATTGTGCTCGCCTTCCAGATAAAGATCCCGCTGTTCCAGAGGAAGTCGCCGCTTTCGAGGAAACGCTTGGCCACCTCCAGGGTGGGCTTCTCCGCAAACGTTCGCACCCAGAAAGCCTCCTGGTCGCCGTCCACGGGCTCACGGAACTGGATGTACCCGTAGCCGGTGGACGGATAGACCGGCTGGATCCCGAGGGTAACGAGGGCGTCGTGCCTGACGGCTAACTCCACCCCGCGGCGGATCAGGCGCGTAAACTCTTGCTCATCCTGGATGAGGTGGTCGGCCGGCAGGACAACCATCACCCCCTCGGGATCGCGGCGCCGGACGTGTAAGGCGGCCAAGCCTATACAGGGGGCTGTGTTCTTGCCCTTCGGTTCGATAAGGAGATTCGCAGGGGGCAGATCACGCAGCTGTTCGCGGATGGCGTCGGCGTGCAGGCGGGTGGCCACGACGTACACGTTTTCCAGGGGCACCAGCGCCGTCATCCGGGCCACCGTATTTTGGAGCATCGAGCGGTCGTTGACGAGGTTGAGCAATTGTTTGGGCCACGCCTCCCGGCTGCGCGGCCAAAAGCGGGTACCCGAACCCCCTGCCATGATCACCGCGTACATCGGGCTTGCCCCTCCGTGAGCGGAACAACGATCCCGGGATTCGAGCAATGTGGGCTACGAAGAGCAACGCGAGGGACGTATTGCGCAGCGCCGCGGGCCACTCTCAGACCTTCCTCCTGCACGTCTCAGCAGCCGGGCATCCGGTCCGGCGGAGCTCCAAACCACGGTCTCCCCACACCGTTGGCACCAGGACCCCACCAGAGCTCCTTTCCGACACCAGACTTCCCTCAATCGCTGAAAATCTACGAAAACAGCGAGGGCGAATCAAGGATCAAAACCCGGGGACCGATCCGAAGAGGGGCCACCCCAGGAGGCTCCCTCAAGATTCCTGCGGGCACGGCTGCCCAACCTGCTTAATCCACGAGGACGCGGTCCAGGTGCTCCGCAATCAGCTCCTTCCGCACCGCACCGACAATCTGATCCACCACCCGCCCGTTCTTGAAGATCAACAGCGTCGGTATGCTCCGGATGCCGTATTTTATCGCCGTCTGGCGATGGTGGTCCACGTTAAGTTTCCCCACCTTGACCCTGCCCGCATACTCCTTGGCGATGGCCTCCACGTGCGGTGCGATCAGCTTACAGGGCCCACACCACACTGCCCACATGTCTACCAGTACAGGCACTTCAGACTGCAGAACCTCCCGGTCAAAGTTGTCATCGGTCAGTTCCAGGACTTGACCTGCCATCGATTCCCTCCGGCATTTTCTCTTCAGCCAACGCTGTCGTCGACTCGACGTGTAGCTTTGAACGGGACTGCCGCGGCGGATGTTCCCACAAGGATCGGGGTCATGATCCCCGCCGTCCTCTTTCCCAACGGAGGTTGGAAGCCCGAAAGTCCATCGGCCGATTTGCCTTGCACGATTTGTGCCAGGGAGGTAGATTACCGCGCTCCCGTGGAAGAGGCCCCTATCGCCATCGTGGTCCGGGGGATCACCGGTGTGTAGGGCCGCTGGTTGGTGGGTTGGAAGAACGGCCCGAGAGGAAGCGGGGTGCGCAGCCCAACGGTACGGATCACTCCAGAGACGGCTGTCGAACGCTGGCGCAGGAGCAGACCGCTTCCGCTGCGGTGGGTGGGCCCCTGCAAGCTCAGGAAGGTGGAGCTGATCTACCTCCCGATGCACCTGTTCTCGTGCCCCATCAGGACCACAGGGGAAATCCGCCTCCTGCAAGTCCTGGTCGATGCGGTGATAGGTGAGTCGGTCTCTCCCCTTGATTCGGGAGTCGAATTGGGAGAAGAGAGGGGCTGCGTGCCTATCTGCGCTGTCACCCTGGGGACGGAAGAGGCGCGGGCTCGTGCCTCAGAGTTTGTGCGCTCGCTGTGGACCCAAAGCCAGATGCTCGGACTGGCCAGCGGAGAGCGGTTGGCCTGCGAGTTCGAGGAGACCATCGCCTACCCCTTTTGGGTGCTCTACGTGCAGAGAGGGACGCGATATTCCCTGGCGGCCGTGGACGCCGTCTCGGGCGAGCGCACCGGTCCCAAGCTCGAAAAAGCGGTTCTTGCTGCCCTCATCCAGGCCGAAAGGGCCGCGACCCGCTGATTCGACCGCGAGACTATGAAGGGCATGTGCTTCGCTACGCAATCTGCCGGAAGGAGGTCTTCCTGCAGCGCCATGTCCGCTGGCGTGCGGGGGCCGTGCGATCCTCAGCCTGAGCTCGGCACACCGGACCATGTGCTGCACGTCCGAAGCCACGCGGAGACCTGGCCTCCTTCCGATTCTCCGGAATGGCGCGACTGGCGATGGCAGCTCCGCAACGCCGTGACCCGGCCCGAGCAGCTCGCGGAACTCGGCCTGTTGAGCTGGGAGGAGGCGGAAAGGCTTCAGCCGGTCGTCCGTGTCTACCCGATGCGGGTGGTCCCGTATTACCTCTCCCTCATCGATTGGGGAGATCCCCGCGATCCCCTTCGTCTGCAGGCACTGCCCGCAGCGGAGGAGCTGGTCATCGATCCGCGGCTGGTGAGGGATCCCCTGGAAGAGGAGCGCCACTCGCCCCTGCCGGGGGTTGTGCACCGGTATCCGGACCGAGTGCTCCTCATCACCAACACCTTCTGCCCCGTCCTGTGCCGCCACTGTACCCGCAAGCGCCTCATGGCGGGCAGGCCCCTCTACGCTTCCCGCAGTCATCTGGAGCAAGCGATCGCTTACATCGCCAGTCACCCGCAGGTCCATGACGTGCTGATTTCCGGAGGGAACCCCCTCTCCCTCTCCCCACGGCGCCTCGACTGGCTGCTACGGGAGCTTGCGGCTCTCCCCCACGTGGAGGTGATTCGCATCGGCTCTCGAGAGCCAGCGACGTTGCCTCAGCGGGTGCTCGATCCGGAGCTACAGGAGGTGCTCCGCCGTCACCGGCGGAAGCTGTGGCTGAACACCCAGTTCAACCACCCGCGCGAGCTGACCGAGCTGGCGGCGGAAGCCCTCGACTCCCTCTTGAGCCTGGGCATCCCTGTGAATAACCAGACGGTGCTCCTGCGCGGGGTCAACGACTCGGAGGAAGTCCTGTACGAACTCTTCAGGGGTCTTTTGCGCCTGAAGGTGCGCCCCTACTACCTCCTCCATGCCGATCCGACGCAGGGCACCTCCCATTTCCGAACCTCCGTCTTTCGGGGAATGGAGCTGGTGGAGTCTCTCCGGGGTCGCCTATCCGGGCTGGGAATCCCCGTGTACGTGGTCGACAGTCCGAGGCTCGGCAAGCTGCCCATCGTCCCGACCTACGCGTGCCAGGGCCCAGAAGGCTACCTGGAGCTGCGAAAGGGATCCGCCCCCACCGTGCTCTACCCGGACGGTGAGCGTGGGACGAGTCCGTGACGGCTCCGGAGAACCGGCGGGACGGGATGTCTCGCGCCGCTCCTTTCGCGCAGTCAAGGGAGAGTGGCCGAGGCAGGTCGAAAGGCGTTCGGGCCATCTCGCAACGGGGTGCGCGAAGGGAAGGCGACCCCGGCACTCCGCGTACGAGCTGGCACTGAAGCTTTGAGGCGCTTTGCCGGCGGATTGCGCGCCTATGTCGGAACGCTCGGTTGCAGGAACCGAGTTACGCGCGTGGCCAGTCCTGCGCCCGAGGGGACAAGCCCGAGTCTCTCACCCCAACAGGCCGGCTGGCGGAGAAATCGCAAGCGGAGGCAACCATGCGAATTCGCTACTGCAGTCTCTACGTGAAGGATCAGGAGCGGGCTCTCCAGTTCTACACGCACGTCCTGGGCTTTCGGGTCAAGCAGGATAGCCCGGCCGGACCTTACCGCTGGCTCACCCTTGTCTCGCCCGAGGAGCCTGACGGGCCGGAGCTTGTGTTGGAGCCCGCCGCCCATCCCATCGCCCTGCAGTACCAGGAAGCCCTGTACGCGGAGGGGATCCCATCCACTGCTCTCCTTGTCGAGGACCTGAGGGCGGAGTGGGATCGACTGCGGCAGGCGGGCGTACGGTTTCGCAGCGAGCCCCAGCAGCTCCCACAGGGCCCACGGATCGCCCTGTTCGATGATACCTGCGGCAACTGGATCCAGCTTGTGGAGCCGTGACGGCCGGGCGCACCGGACCCGCAGCTCCTCTGCCAAGGGAGGTTCGGGGATGGTCACTCATCGCAGAGCAATGCTTTTCGTCCTCGGGGTACTGATTTACGGCCACGCCTTCCCGCAATCGCCAGAGGAGATCGTGCGTCGTGCCGAGGAGGCCATTAAGGGAAAAACCTGCCACGGGCTCTTCACCATGAAGGTGGCCACACCGGACTTTCAGCGTACGCTCAGAATGGAGAGCTGGTGGGTCGGCAATGAGAAGGCTCTCATCACGATCCTTGCCCCGGCACGGGAAGCGGGCAACCGCACGCTGAAGGTGGGTCGGGAGATCTGGATGTACCTCAGGAACACGGAGACCACCATCAAGATCCCGCCCTCGATGATGCTGCAGTCCTGGAACGGCTCGGATTACACCTACGACGATCTGGTCCGCGAGTCGGATCTGGTGCGCGATTACCACATTTCGATCGCCGGAAACGACACCCTCGACGGCGTCGCTACGTGGAAGCTCGCCCTCTTGCCGCGTCCTGAGGCTCCGGTTGTGTGGGGCAAGGTCCTCTACTGGGTGCGCAAACCAGACTACCTGCCCGCTCGCGTGGAGTACTTTGATGAGGAGGGTGAGCTGGTCCGCACGATGATCTTCCAGGAGTTCAAGGCGCTCGGGGGACGGAAGATTCCCTCTCGCTGGACCATGCGGAACCAGCGCAAACCGGGCCATTACACAGAAATCACCATCGAGAGCATCGAGTTCGACATCCGGATCCCGGACCGGGTCTTCTCCTTCCGTGAACTCGAGAGGTAGCGGCCATGGGCTTGCTCCTCAAACTGGCATGGCGCAACGTCATGCGCAACCGGCGCCGGTCGGCGATCACCACGGGGGCCGTGGCCTTCGCGCTGATGCTGACCATCGCCATGCGAGGCATGCAGCGCGGCACGTACGAGCTGAACATTCGCAACGTGGCTCGTCTCTACACCGGCTACCTGCAGGTGCAAGCCCCCGGCTACCAGGAAAATCCGACGTTGCGCAACAGCTTTCCTTACACGCGTGAAGTGCGCCGCGTTCTCGATGCCGAGCCCCTCGTGACCGGCCATGCCCCGCGCGTATACGCGGACGGCCTGCTGAGCTACCGGGACAACTCCTTCGGCGTGATGATCCTCGGTCTGGACCCTCAGGCAGAAAACGAAGTCACGGACCTCCTGAAGCGCATCCGTCAGGGACGGGCTCCCGCTGAGGGCCAGGAGTACGAAATCCTCGTCGGCCAGAAGCTTCTGCAGAATCTCCAAGCGCAGCTCGGAGATTCCCTGGTCCTGCTGGTACAGGGTTACGACGGCTCTCTGCGCGACGCCTTTTGCCGCATTGTGGGTGTCCTCCGCACCGGCTCCGAACCGATGGATCGGGCTACCGTGATCATGCCCATCCGCCAGGCCCAGGAGCTCTTGGGCCTTGAAGACCGGGTGAGTACTGTGGTCGTCTCCCTGGACAGACTGGAGGATCTTGAGCCTGCGCGCCGCCGCCTGGAACCTGCCCTGCGCCCCCCAAAGCTCCGTGTCCTGAGCTGGGAGGAGGTCATGCCCTCGTTCAAACAGATGATCCAGTTCGATAACGCCCAGGGGATCCTGTTTCTGGCCATTCTCATCGTCGCGGTGGGTTTCGGGATCCTGAACAGTGTGATCATGAGCGTCACGGAGAGGTTCAGAGAATTCGGCATCGTTCTGGCCCTTGGCATGCCGCAGCACAAGCTGGTAGCCGTCGTGGCGCTTGAAATCCTCTTTGTCCTCCTCTTCGGAGTCGCGGCGGGGAACGTCCTCGGGGGCGTCGTAAACTGGTACCTGGTGCACAATCCGATCGAGTTCACGGGCACGCTCGGTGCCTATACGGAGGAATTTGGCTGGCTACCGATCCTGACCTCCTCCCTCCGGGCGCGTGTCTTCCTCCATTCTACGCTTGCCATTGTCTTGGCTACGTTTGGGGCAAGCCTCTACCCGCTGTTGAAGGTGGCCAAGCTTGAACCTCTCAAAGGCATAAGGTACACGTGATGCTCTGGCGAATTGCCTGGCGTAATCTCTGGCGCAACCGTCGGCGCTCGATCATCATCCTCAGCTCGATCGTGGTGGCCACAGTGGCCATGATCGTGCAGGACACCCTGTACCGGGGACTGGCCTTTCAGATGCTCCGCAATCAGGTCGGTCTGCACGCAGGCCATCTTCAGATTCACACCCGAGGCTACCAGGACAATCCCGTGCTGGAGAAAGCGATCGACCGCCCGAGCCGCATCGACTCCGTCCTGCGGAGATGCTCGGAGATCGTCGCCTACAGCCAGCGAGCCGTGAGCTATGGCCTTGTGAGCAGTGCCTACAGCTCAGCCGGTGTGAGCATCGTCGGGATCGAGCCGGAGAAGGAAGAGCAGATCACCCTTATCTCCCGGTTGGTCCGCGAGGGGCGCTATCTTGGCGGGGGTGACCGGGAGATCCTGATCAGCCGGCAGCTGGCGGAGAAGCTGGAAGTGGGATTGGGGGACAAACTTGTCGCAATGGCTACGCGCCTCGACGGGACTGTGGGCTCGGAGGTCTTTCGGATTGTCGGCCTTTTCGAGACCTTCGACGCGGAGTTCGACAGAGCGATGGTCTACACCCCGCTTTTCACCACTGCGCGGATGCTCGGTCTGGGAGAACGCGTGTGCGAGTTTGTGGTCGTGCTGCGCGACGCGAAGCTCGCCTCCCTGGTGCGCGACCAGCTCGAACCCCTTCTCGGACCCGACTTCGAGGTGCTCACGTACAAGGACTTGCTCCCGCTGGTGGTCTACATCATCGACACGTTCGACCAGTTCATGTACATCTACTACGCCATCATCGGCATTGCCCTCATCTTCGGGGTCGTGAACACCATGCTGATGGCCGTCTTCGAGCGCATCCGCGAAATTGGCGTCCTGAAGGCCATTGGCATGCCCGATCACAAAGTGTTTGGCATGGTCGTGCTGGAGGCGGCGATCCTCGGGGGCCTCGGTACAGGCCTCGGTTCGGTCCTTGGCTATCTCTTTTACCTCCCCCTCTCCCGCACGGGGATCAACCTCGCCGCCTTTGCGCAGGGGCTTTCCGGTATGGGCGTGGGCAGCGTCATCTACCCCGTGTTCCACCCCGGGGCGCTGGTCAACACGTTCCTCTCGATTCCGCTGTTCGCCACTCTGGGCGCCATCTATCCGGCCCTGAAAGCAGTGCGCTTCGAACCCATTGCCGCCATGCGGTACGTGTAGCCCTCAAAGCTGCACCGGAGGTGCCAATGGAGATCATCCGAACCGAATCTCTGGAGAAGATCTACCAGGACAATGCCGTGCCCGTACACGCCCTGCGGGGGGTTAGCCTCAGCATCCAGCAGGGCGAGTTTACGGTCATCGCTGGGCCTTCGGGCTCGGGCAAGACCACACTGCTGAATCTCATCGGTGCTCTCGACACCCCCACCCGCGGCAAAGTGTACCTTGAGGGCGAGGATCTGAGCCAGAAGAGCCGCAAGGAACGGGCTCGGCTTCGTTTGCGACGGATCGGCTTCATCTTCCAGGCTTACAACCTGATTCCCGTCCTTACCGCTCTGGAAAATATCGAGCTGACCATGATGCTGTGCGGCGTGCCCGAAAAGGAACGGAGAGAGCGCGCCCTGGCCCTGATGGAAGAAATGGGGATTCGGGAGCTGGCCCACAAGCGTCCCACGGAGATGAGCGGCGGGCAACAGCAAAGGGTAGCTGTCGCGCGGGCCATCGTCAACCATCCCAGCATCGTGCTTGCAGACGAACCCACCGCCAACCTGGACTCCGCCATGGC
Source organism: candidate division KSB1 bacterium (assembly GCA_034506315.1). Taxonomy (GTDB): domain Bacteria; phylum Zhuqueibacterota; class Zhuqueibacteria; order Oleimicrobiales; family Geothermoviventaceae; genus Zestofontihabitans. Next base: position 8,829 of record JAPDPT010000015.1, read on the forward strand.
CCAGCATCTGCTCGATCTCATGGAAGAGATGAACCGCAGGCGTCGCGTCACCTTCCTGTTTGCCTCCCACGACAGTAAGGTGATCGATCGCGCGCGTCGGCTCCTGTGGCTGAGAGATGGGCAGATTGCGTCAGAAGAGATCCGGGGCTGACCCTATCCGGCGCGCTCCCTTTCTGGTCGGGTTGGTAGCTGGCCTTCTGGCAGGACCGGGAGCGGGCTTGCCGCGCCCCCGCCTCGAGTTGAGCGGCTACGCCGTCCACTTTGCCATTCACCAGCAGAACCCCAATGCCTTGCGACGGTTCTTCGGCCTGGGCCGCTCGCGGTGGATAAACCTGACGCGCCTCCGGCTGCGACCCAGCGTTTACCTCGGGAGTTCCGCCCGAATCACCCTGGAGCACGAGCTCGACGCACTGCGCCTATCGTCCGCATTCCCGCTCATTGACCCTGGCGGAGACGCGCGGAGGCAGGTGTTCCGCTGGCGCTGGGAGGCATTGAGCCGACCCCGCGTGCGTATCCTGCACTACGTGGATCGCCTCTACTTCCGTTATGACCCGCCGTGGGGCAGCCTGGTGATCGGACGCCAGCGCATCAGCTGGGGATCGGGACGCGTGTGGAATCCCACCGACTTCTTTAATCCCATCCATCCCGCCCACTTCGAGAAGCTCGAGAAAGACGGGGCCGATGCGGCCTCCCTCAAACTCCACCTCGGAGCCTTCTCGGACCTCCAGATCGTGGGGAACACGGAGGATCGCTGGCACCGGAAGAATGTGGCTGCGCGCCTGCGCACCAACTGGCGGGGCTACGACCTGTCCCTTGTGGGAGGCTACGTAGACGAAAGACCGCTCATCGGGGGTGATTTCGCGGGAAACCTGGGCGATGCGGGCGTGCGCGGGGAATGGGCCTATTTGGGCCCCCGCCCGCAGGCACAGAGGCCCTTCCTGAAGGGAATTCTGGGCGTAGACCATCAGCTTCACCCCAAACTGTATGCTCTGGCGGAGTACCACTTCAACGGAGAGGGGGAAAAGGAGCGTTCACGGTACGACTTCGCGCGGCTGTTCCGCGGCGAGCTTCTGAACGTGGCGCGCCATTACCTCTTCGTGAGCGCGGTTTTTCAGCCCCACCCGCTCGTCAGCTGGTCCCTCGGCGGCAACCTGAATCTGAGCGACGGCAGCCGTTTCTTGCTGAGCAGCCTCACCTACTCAGCGGGCGACAACCTCGCATTCTCCTTGGGAGTGCAGCTCTTCCGCGGCGGAGAGGGTACCGAGTACTCCCTCTTTCCCGAGGCCGCCTTCGCCAAGCTGGAGTGGTACTTCTGAGCCGCTGGGCCATCAGCCGACCCTGGGCGGCTGCCGGCGGGTCACCCCAGCACGAGACTCTTGGCAACCAGAGCCCCTCCGCACCTTGCCAGCCATGCCTGTACACTTAGTGCGGAGAATGGGACACAACGGTGAGGCCAGACGTGAGGGAAAAGCGCATTTCCATCGCTGTCTGCTTTCTGCTCGTGTTGGGCCTCCTCATGGCCCTGCGATTCTTCCAACACCGGCCCTCGCAGAAGGAAAGACCAAGTTCTGTCAGCACGGGGATGGAAGCTCCTTCCCAGCCTGTGCAGGGACCCTCAGCGCCCCAGGCGCCTGCGCGCCCGCGATCGATCGGCGCGGGCAGTGCCCCTTCGCAGGTCCCTCGCCAGAAAACGGTCCGGCTGAGAAAGGGTCCCGAGCGGGAGCCGAGGCTGTCCTCCACGGGCCGCATCTACTCGGTGGCCGAGCTTGTGCCTGCGCCCCTGGCCACGATCGAGCTCCCAGGGGTCGTAGAGCGGCACGAAGCGATGGCCGCTCTGCCCAAATCGCAAGAGTCCACGGACCGAACACCTGCTTCGGTTCAGGCCGTCATGCTGCACGGCGCCCGGCTGCTGCGCGAAGCCTATCGGCGTCAACTTCGGGCCGACCCGCTTCTTGCAGGGAGGCTTACGGTGCGCCTTACGGTGGAACCGCTGGGCCGGGTGAGGGAGGTCGAGGTCCTGGACGGCGACCTTGTGGGGACGGACTTCGCCGCCCAAGCGGCCCGCTTGCTTCACGATCTCGTGTTTCCCGCCACTCCGGAGCGGGACGGGGTCGAAGCGTACCGCCAGACCTTCGTCTTTCAGCCTGCAGAGTAGCCCTCTCTCCCGGGATCACGCCCGTTCCCCTCTCTGCGCAAGAGCACTCCTCCCCACGCGGGAGACCTGCTCCCGCCGGGTCGATCCCCCATGGGTCCGTCGGCTCCTCGGGGAGAAGGAGCTTCCCTGTTGCGTTGCCCCGACGCCCGCCTTACCCGACCCCGCTTGGAACTCGCCTCAGAACGCGTGTTCTCGGAGCCAGCCCACCACGAGCTCTTGCATCCCGGACGCGAAGTTGTTGTAGTCTTCCGGCGTCAGGAGCACAAGCCGATCCGAGGCCTCGGCGAGATCAAACACCGGCCTGGCTGCCTCCACAGCGCGCCGCAGAGCATCCGGGGGCGCCTCCCGGTCGAGCTGCGGATTGACCACCAGCACCGGGCGCGGAGCCATACACGCCAGGAGCTCGTGCAGATCGTAGGGTACACGCTCCTCCTGTCCGACGAAGAAACCCAGCTGGGGCAGGAGCAAGGTGCGGTGGGACCAGCGGGCAATCCCCCCTGTCTCCCGCGCGTCGGTGTCCAGGCGATAGGGTGCAGGGGGGCAGACCAGGACCCATCCGCACGGCCGATCGTCGAAGGCTGCCAGGTGCAACGCGATCAGAGAACCCGTGCCGTATCCCAGGACCCAGACCCGATTCGTATCGGCGACATCGAACCTTCCCAGGACGCTCAGGGCGGCACCGGCGTCGCGCACCATCTTCCCCAGGAGCGACCAGCGAGGGTGACGCTCGTAGAAGCCGGTCGCCTCGCGAATCCGGCGTCCGCACCCGATCTGGTCGTAGCAGAACACGGCAAAGCCGGCCCTTGCCAGGCGGCGGAAAGGCTGTTCACCCCGCATGTAGCCGGCTACGTAGCCGGATGCTGGCGACAGGGGGTGAAGCCAGACAATCACCGGAATTCGCCGGCCAAATGCTTCCGCCGCCGCGGGGTACACCAAGTCCCCGTTGAGGTACTCACCGAAAACAATCTGGCGCTTGACCAGGGCCCTGTAGATGTGCTGCGGGAACGCCTCCTCCAGCACGATGCGATTGGCCCGTACGCGCGCAGCAAGGTCACCGGGCGCAGGCGGGGGACCGGCGATCCCGCGCGACAGGACCGACCTGCCACCCTCCACCAGCGCGTAAAGGGAGTCCGAAATCAGAACACGGTTCAGTTGCTCCACGAGCAGGTTTGGCAGGGAGGCTCCTCCCTCCATCCCGAGCCTCTGGACCTGTTTCCTCCAGCCGCTGGTCGTAGCCTTCCAGATGCGCCGCGCGACGGCGGTCTTCCCCGCGCGGAGTTCGTTTAGTAGGCCGGCGGGATCCTGCAGGTCAGAGGCGCTCAGGAGCCACGTCGTGAGGCCCGGGGTGCTGGAGGGGCTAGACCGGCGCAGCAGCGAAGCGACGTAATCAGGCTCCAGCCCGTAGAGGCCGCCGGCGCTCGGGACACACGCCGGCTCCTCGCCGAGGATCATCGAAACCGCCTGCCGAATCGTTTGCTTCCGCTCCACCCACTGAGACCAGGAAGGGACGGGATGGCCGTCCTTCCCCTCAAGCACATTGCCGAATTCTCGCCGCGGGAACTTCTCGAGGTCGACGCTCGCCCTGCTCAGCTGGAGCCATTCCTGCCAGCTGGCTGGGTAAAGGAATTCTTCCGGGAACTCGTACCGTGCGCGCCCGAAGTGGTGGTCGCACCAGTCGAGGTAGCGCTCGATCAGCCAGCCTGTTGTCTCGTGGCTCCCTTCGCGCCAGAGGATACGGAGCCGATCCGGAGCGCCGAGCATCTCGTACACAGGCTTCACCGCCAGGTAGGTCTGCTGGATCCCCCACACGCTCTCCACGGCGTCGTTCAGGGCCACGCTGAGCAGACAGGGCCGCGGGGCAATCAGGGCCACCAGATCGTGCAGGTCCACCGGCAGCTTGTGCTCCCGCCCTACAAAGAAGCGCCAGCGCGGGTGGTACCACTCCGGGAATCGACGGGTGATCAGTTCGATCCCCTCCCCGAAATGTTGCTCGGAGACGTAGCGGGCAGTGGCCGCTCCACCTGCTCCCGAGCTGCTCGAGATGACCAGGTCAATCCGTTCGTCCAGTGCAGCCGCGATTAGCGCCTGCTTGCCGTTGCGGGAGTGCCCGGTGATGGCGATGCGAGCGGTGTCGGCCTCCGGAACCGTCTCCAGGTAGTCCAGGCAACGGCTTGCTGCCCAGGCCCGGCGGGTGAGTCGGGACCAGTCTTCGTCTGGGTACTCCGGCAGGAAAGTGTCCGTGTCGTCGCGGGAGTCGCATCCGGCGTAGAGGCAGGCCAGGTAGCCCCTGCGTACGGCAATCAATGCCCAGCCCCGGTGATCGTTCTGGGTCAGGAATACCGGAAAGGGCCCCTTCCCTTCGGGGATCAGGAGTTCGAGCCACAAGCGGGCGGTCCCCCTCGGCCCGAAATGCAGCACCACCTCCCGGTCGAGGGCGTTACCCAGATCCACCTCTCGAAGGACTTCGACCCTGAGCTCATCGGGTGGCGGCGGGGTTGAACCGAGAATCCAGTACTGAAGCGCGGCCTTGAGCTCTTCCCGGCGCGCCGGCCACATCTCGCGGCTGACCCTCACCTCGCCCTCTCCCACGCGCCGAACGAGGGGATCGGGAAGGTCCGCACAAGACTCCAGGGCGTCGAAGTCGGGGGGAAGCTCCCCTGTGCTCCGAAGCCAATCTTCCCAGGAGGGCGAGCTCGGTAAGATTCTCAATAGCTGTTGCAGGAATTGCTCACGCCGTTCCTTGTTCGGGTCCCCGGCGCTTGCCCTCGGTGCCCGCTGCAGAGTCGTAAGAGCCGCTGCCAGGAGCAGGATGCGAATCGCCAGTACGTACCTCCTCATCTTGGCTTCCTCCTCACCCGAAAGATGCCCATGGGGAAACTGGAAACCACCAGCCATCTTGCCGCGCTACCAACCGTCGACTTTCCGGCCCCGTCGCCCTTACGTGCGACGCGCCCCGGCCGGGGCGCGTCGTGAAGGATCCTCTCCGACGTCTGTGACAGAGCTCAGTGGAGTTTCCTCAGGAGCTGGACGAAGCGGTCCATTTCCTCCCGCGTCCGCTTCTCGGTGACGGCGATCAGCAGCTCGTGAGTCCGCTCTGGCCAGAAACGAGAGAGCGGTACGCCAGCAAAGATCTTCTCTTCGAGCGCCCGGTACACCACGTCCTGAGCCGGAATTGGGGTCCGGACCACAAACTCTTTGAAGAAGGGCCCCGGGTATACGAGGGAATAACCCTTGAGGGCGCCGATCTGGTCGGCCAAGTAGTGGGCTTTGTAAAGGCACAGCTCCGCGACCTTGCGCAGCCCTTGCGGACCAAGAAGGCTGAGGTAGATCGTGGCGGCCAGAGCCATGAGGGCCTGATTGGTGCAGATGTTCGAGGTGGCCTTCTCCCGGCGGATGTGCTGCTCGCGCGTCTGCAGGGTCATCACAAACCCGCGCTGCCCCCGAGTGTCGACGGTCATGCCAATCAGTCGGCCAGGCATCCGCCGCACCAGCTCCTTCCTGACCGCGAAGAAGCCGAGATAGGGTCCCCCGAAGCCCAGCGGAATCCCCAGAGGCTGACCCTCGCCGGTAGCAATGTCCGCGCCGTACTGGCCGGGCGGCTTGAGGAGGCCGAGTGAGATCGGGTCATTGGACGTGACGACAAGGGTTCCAACCTGGCGCGCCGCCTGCACCAGCTCGGCAACCGGCTCGAGCAGGCCAAAGAAATTGGGGTGCTGGATGACCAGGGCTCCGTACTCCGCTCGTGCCAGCTCCCTTGCTACCTCCTCGGGAACCAGGTGTCCCTCCGGACAGGCGACCGACGTCACCTCAATCCCCTGGCCGTGACAGTACGTACGCACCACCTCCACGTAGTGGGGGTGCAGGCTTTCGCCCACCAGGACCCGCTTCCGACCGGTCTGGGCCACCGCCATCAGCACACCCTCGGCCAGGGCCGAGGCGCCGTCGTACATCGAGGCGTTGGACACGTCCATCCCGGTGAGCTCGCAGATCATCGTCTGGTACTCGTAGATGGACTGTAAGGTACCCTGGCTCACTTCGGGCTGATAGGGGGTGTAGGCGGTGTAGAACTCCGAGCGCAGGAGCAACTGGTCGATGGCCGCCGGTACGAAGTGGTCGTAGGCACCGGCCCCCATGAAACACACGTACTCGTCACAGGTGGCATTCTTGGCCGCCAGGGACCGGAGCAGGTTGCTGACCTCAAGCTCCGACATCCCGGGGGGGAGATTCAGAGCGCGGGACAGCCGGTACTTATCCGGTATGTGCGAGAAGAGCTCCTCCACGCTGGTTACACCAATGACGCGGAGCATCTCCTCGCGTTCGTCCTTCGTGAGCGGGATGTAGGTCATGGTCCACTCTTCCCGGAAAGTCACTTGCCGATCAGGCCGCGGTAGGCCTCTGCGTTGAGGAGGTTGTTCAGCTCCTCCGGGTTGTCCATCTCGATCCGGATCATCCATCCCTCGCCGTAGGGATCCTTGTTGACGAGTTCGGGATGGTCGGCCAGAGCCTCGTTCACTTCGATCACCTTGCCGCTCACGGGGGCGTACAGGTCCGAGACGGCTTTTACCGCCTCGATCGTTCCGAAGGGCTCCATCTGTTTGGTGCGGGTCCCCACTTCAGGCAGCTCGACGTAGACCACATCGCCCAGCTCGCTCTGGGCGAAGTCGGTGATACCCACCACCGCCTCCGAGTCCTCCACCCGGACCCATTCGTGCTCTTCGGTGTACAGAAGATCGTCGGGGATATTCATTCGTTTCCTCCATCGGTTCAGGCTTTCGACTTGACGGCAGAAGGGAACACGGCCACCTGTGAGGTGTGCTCGGGCTTACGATGCTGCCTTGAGCTCTGCAACCTGTTCCTCCAGGCGCGTTAGGAATCCTGTGTCCAGACGACCGGCCTGGAAATCCGGGCTGGCCAGGATGCGCTGGTGCAGAGGAATCGTCGTCTTAACTCCCTCGATGATGAACTCATCCAGGGCGCGCTGCATTCGCCGCACCGCTTCGTCGCGATCCCGACCGTAGGCGATGATCTTGGCGATGAGGGAGTCGTAGAAAGGCGGGATCACGTACTGGGCATAGATGTGCGAATCGATCCGGATCCCGGGTCCGCCCGGCAGGTGCAGGCTCTCGATGCGCCCGGGGGAGGGGCGGAAGCCACGTTCGGGATCTTCTGCATTGATCCGGCACTCGATGGCGTGTCCGCGGATCACGTGGTCCCATTTCACGTGATCCAGGCCTCCCCCGCCTGCGATCAGGATCTGCTCTTTAATCAGGTCCAGGCCCGTGACCATTTCGGTGACCGGGTGCTCGACCTGGATGCGGGTGTTCATCTCCATGAAGTAGAAGTTCCCCTCCTGGTCGAGCAAGAACTCGATCGTGCCAGCGCTGCGGTACCGCACCGCCTCTGCCCCTTTGCGCGCGGCTTCCTCCATGCGGGCCCGCAGTTCGGGGGTGACCGCCGGGGACGGGGCCTCTTCCACCAGCTTCTGGTGCTTGCGCTGAATGGAGCATTCGCGCTCTCCCAGGGTGATCACCCTCCCGAGCCCATCGCCCAGAATCTGCACTTCTACGTGGCGAGGCCGCTCAAAGTATCTCTCCAGATAGAGGTCCGGCTGCCCGAAGGCGGCCTGTGCCTCGGCGCTGGCCGTCAGGAAAGCTTGCGGAAGCTCTTTCGGATCGCGCACCACGCGCATCCCCCGGCCCCCTCCGCCGGCCGCCGCTTTCAAGATCACGGGGTAGCCGATCTCCTCCGCCACCGCGAGCGCTTCTTTCACGTCCCGGAGAGTGCCCTCGCTGCCGGGGATCACCGGAACTCCAGCCTCGCGCATCGTCTTCTTGGCTTCGGCCTTGTCCCCCATCTTGGCGATGCTCTCCGGCGTGGGGCCAATGAAGATGATCCCGCAGTTCTCGCAGATCTCCGCAAAGCGTGCGCTCTCGGCAAGGAACCCGTAGCCGGGGTGGATGGCGTCGGCGTTAGTCACCTCGGCCGCGGCGATAAGGCGGGGGATGTTCATGTAGGACTGATGGCTTGGCCCCGGACCAATGCAGACCGCCTCGTCTGCGAAGCGCACCGGCAGGGACTCTGCGTCCGCCTCGGAATATACCGCTACCGTCTGAATACCCAGCTCTTTGCACGCACGAATAACGCGGAGCGCGATCTCGCCGCGATTGGCTATCAGCACCTTCCGGATCAAGGCCACCTCGTCCTGTGCTTCTCGTTCTGATCCCCCTGGATAGCAGGTTCCCCAAGGGCAGGCAAGGGGGCCCCCATTACACCGGTTCGAGCCGGAACAGCACCTGATTGTACTCCACGGGCTGGGCGTTTTCCACGCAGATCTCGACGATGCGGCCCGAGACCTCGGCCTCTATTTCGTTCATCAGCTTCATCGCCTCGATGATGCACAGAACCTGGCCCGGCGAGACAATGTCGCCCACCTGAACGTAGGGCTCCGCCCCCGGGGCGGGTGCCCGGTAGAACGTCCCGACCATAGGAGAGCGAATTTCGATCAGCTGGGTGGGAGCTGCCTTGGCCGGGGGAGCGGGACCTTCAGGGGGTGCAGCAGGCTTGGGCTCTACGGCCGGTCTCGGTGCTGCGGCTGCAATGGCCGCGGGTTGAGGGGCACTGGGGATGACCATCATTGTGCCGTCGCCGTTGGCCGGGCTGGAAAGAAACTTCCGAATCCGCACGCTGCGCCCCCACCGCCGAACCTCCAGTTCCGCAATATTGCTTTCCTCGACGATCTTCACCAGCCGTCGGATCTCTTCTTCTCTCATTCCTCCCTCCGAAGGTCCGACCCTACCTGACGCGCTCGATGTACTCGCCGGTGCGCGTATCGACCTTGAGCACGTCCCCCTCCTCGATGAAGAGCGGGACCTGGATCACTGCCCCCGTCTCAAGCGTCGCCGGCTTGGACCCTCCGGAGGCCGTGTCGCCTCGGACACCCGGTTCCGTCTTCGCTACCGCCAGCTCCACAAAAAAGGGCAGTTCCACGCCTACCGGGGTCTCCCCGCTGAAAAGCACGCCTACCGTCTGCCCCTCTTTCAGGAAAAGCTTCTTATCGCCGACCAGGTCCTCGCTGACCATGACCTGCTCGTACGTCTCCGTATCCATGAAGTAGTAGTGGCCCTCCGACTGGTACAGGTACTGCATCTCCTTACGCTCGACACGCACGTCCTCCACCCTCTCGCCCGATCGGAACGTGCGGTCAATGACGCGACCCGTCTTCAGATTCTTCAGCTTGGTGCGGACGAAGGCACTGCCCTTGCCCGGGTTGACGTGCAGGAATTCCACGATCGTCCAGATCTCTCCGTCCAGGAGAATGGTCATGCCGTTCCGAAAATCCGATGTCGTTGCCATGCAGGTGCTTCCTCCAAACGAGCCAACCCTATTATCTTGCAGCACTTTTCCCACAAGCGCCCGAATATAACCCGGCCCTCCCTAAAAGTCAATGCGTTTGTAGCCGCCGCGAAGTACATGCCCGTCGCCCTTTAGGTCCCCTTGATTCTACAGGCGGCGGGAAAAGAGGCCCAGGCGAGCACTGGGTCACCGCTCCACGGGCCGACCGGCGTCCCGTAGCCGCCGAACAAACTCGGCCGGTACCGGGTGGCCCAGAGCTTCCGCATCGCGCAGGCGCTGCCTGGCCCTGTCGACCTGCCCCGCCTCCAAATAGGCCCGCGCCAGCTGAAAATAGGCTCTGGCCAGCGACGGGTCCAAGCGAACCGCAGCCTCGAGGTGAGCAGCCGCTTCCTGCACCCGTCCTTGATCCAGGAGAGCTGTCCCCAACGCGTACCGGGCCTCGGCGTGGGCGGAGTCGATCCTCACAGCCCGGCTCAGGAAATCCACCGCCGATTCCCCAAAACCCCTCTGGTGTAGGATTACACCCAGTAAGAGGAGAGCCCCGAAGTGCCGGGGATTGAACCGGATTGCCTGGAGGAACTCGTCGAGCGCCCGGTCCGTCCTGGACTCCCGGAGGAGGCCCTTTCCGGCGAGGAAGTGCGCCTGAGCCCGCATCCTCGCCGCCTCCTCACCTGAGCCTAACTCCAGGTAGACCTGGGCAAGTCCCCGCAAGGCCTCCAGCGGCTCCTCCTCCCCCGAGATCGCCCGCAGATAGTAAGGGATCGCTTCCTCCAGGGAGCCTTTCTGGACATAGCAGTCCGCCAAATAGCGGAACCCTCGCGTCAGGCGGTCATCTAGGGACACCCCCTGGCGGAGGCAGAGGAGGGCGGAATCCACCTGGCCACGGAGCAGGAGCAGGCGGCCCAGGTCCACGTAAGCCTCGCTAAGGCCCGGAACGAGCTCCAGGGCGGAGCGAAACCACCGCAGAGCCGCAGTGAGGGAATCCCTCTCCATGGCCTGCACGCCGCGCGCCCAATAGGCCAGCGCCCTTTCCCGAGAAGCTTCGGAAACCCTCCCGAACAAGCGGTGGACTTCGGCCAGCGTCTCGTAAGCCTCAGGATAAATGGGGCGCTCCTGGAGCGCCCGCCGCAGGGCATTGTCAGCCGCTTTCTGATTGCCCAGGGCAGCGTACGCCTTTCCAAGGTACAGATACGCCTCCGCAAGCTGCCTCCTGCTTTCCTCCGGACCCAGGCAGAAATCCCACTCGTCAACCGTGGGCACGCGCCCGGAAGCCAGCCGCCCACCCTCCTTCCCCTTGCCCCAAAGACCCAGAGCCCTTTCCAGGGCCGCGCGGCCGCTGTCGACCTCTCCGAGGTCGATCCAGACGCGGCCCAGCCGCTGCCAGGGGAGAAAGGAGAGGGAGTCCGCAGCCGCGGCCTCCCGGTAGTAACGCAAGGCAGCCTTTCGGTCTCCGGCTCTTTCGCGGATTTCCCCCAGGCCGAGCAGGGCTCTGGCGCACCGGGGATCTATACGTAGGGCCTCCTCCAATTGCTTCTGAGCTCCTTCCACTCGGCCGAGGGCGACCAACGCCGCAGCGGCATTGTAGCGGAATTCGGGCACATGCGGGGCGATCTCCGTGGCCTCCAGGAAGCAACCGAGGGCGTTCTCCGGGCTTCCCTGCAACCAGTAGGCGATCCCCTTGAGGTTGGCGGCCTCGCGGCGCCACGGCGGGCGACCCTCGAGCCAGGCGAGCTCCTCAAGCGCCCCTCTGGTGTCGCACTTGGTCAGGCGAGCCACAGCCAGGAGGTATCGTGCCTTGTAGTTACCCCCCTCACCCCCTACAGCTTGCTCCAGATTCTCGATCGCCGGATTAAGGTAGCCCAGGCGCAGGTACGTCCTGCCCAGGTTCCAGCGAGCCACAGGATCGCTCGGGGCAAGCCGGACGGCCACTTCGTACGCCTTGCGGGCCTCCTGAATCTGGCCAAGCTCCTCCTGCACAAGGCCGAGCGCCGTGTGCGCCCGGGCCTCCGTGGGCTCGATCCGAAGGGCCTCACGCGCCGCCTGCAGCGCCAGGTCCAGGCGCTTCTGGAGGCGATAGGCGTTCGCCAGGTTCACGTAACCCGGGCTGTACGACGGAAGCAATCGGATTGCTTCCTGGAACTCTGTCACAGCCGAGTCGAGCTTGCCCACATGGTAATAACAGGCCCCCAGGTTATTGTGAAGGTCGGGGTCGTAGGGAACGAGGCGGACGGCTTTGCGATAGTACTCCGCCGCGGCTTCGTATTGCCCCTCCGTCTCCAGGCGCAGGGCCGTTTGCGCGTAGTAGTTGGCCAGGGCTGGCTTGTTGCCTGCAAGCTCCTCCTCCACCGTCCTCGGGCGCCAACTGCAGGCCAGAACCAGACCCAAGAGGGCCGCTCCGGCCCACGATAGAGACCGGACAAGCCCTTTTCTCCCCCTGGCAAATCGCGCAGCTGGATCAGTCATGGCCCTCTTCTGGGTGCTGCGTTGGAGTTCACCTTCGGCTCGTCCGATGAGCCTGGCTCCATCCTCCTGCGCGACCCGTGAAGCGAATCGCGACCCCGAGGCTTGCCGCCCTCCTCCCCTCGCGCGAGCTCTCGCTTCGCAGCTCAGCCCGCCGGCGCTCCGAACAGATCCCTAACCCAGCCACTCAAAGATGCACCGGGTCCCGAAGGAATCCGGTAAGAAGCGGAGGAGGAAGCGATCGCCTGCGCGGGGTGTCCAGACATAGGACCAGTTCGGGCACTTGCCGGCCTCGCAAACCACCACGCCCTGATCCAAGATCCGCAGTCCGAAGACCAGCAGGTCGCCCGGACGGTCCCGGATGTCCACCGGCTGGGTGCGCAGACCCAATCCGAACTTCCAGGTGGCCGCCGCCTCCTGCAGTTCGTCCCCCTTCTCGGGGAAAAGCCCGGACACGAGAGCTCCCACAAGGCCTTGGAGAACCTGGGCTGTGACGACCTGGTCCACATAGTCGGCTGCGTTCACAAGGCCGTAGGCGAGCTCAGCCTCCGCGGGCAACACGGACGCTGGTCGAAACCGCAGATTCTCCAGAGCCCAGAGATCTTCGTCGTACAGGAGCTGGCCGAAGAAGTCGTGGACCAGCAAATCCACGGGCTCGGGGGGCTGGAACTCCTGGATTGCCTCTTCCAGCACCTCGACATTCCCGTAACGACCGAGGCGTTCACGGGCGATACCGGCCAGGATGGGGTTCTGTTCGACCGCGTAGACTTTCCGCGCGCCCAGGTTTGCCATCATCTCGGAGAAGAGTCCGAAACCGCAGCCCGCCTCCACGCAGACTTTCCCCTCGATGTGCCGACGGTGCCTGTGCAGGAGCCGGCGGTAGGCAGCCGTGCGCCTCCGATCCTCGTAGATGCTCACAAAGGCCAGAAGATCATCTACCTCGCGAAACCGCTCGGGCGGTAGCTCGTTGAGAATGTCCACGGCTCCTCCGGAGGTCCGAATACCCTCAGACTGGACCTCGACGCGCTTACCGCTCGACTTCAGAAGCGCAGTTCGCTCCCATCGCCGAGTTCAGGCGGCGAGGAAGCGATCTCCAAAGACTCGCGGTAAAGGCCCTCTAAGTCCAGAATCCTCTCCTTGCTGTCCTTGCGGAGGTAAATCGGGAGCTTGTACAGGGGACAGGCAACACGGAGGGTCGTCGGCCCCTGCACGACGTTTCTCGGATTCCAGTAATCGATCCACATGCCGGCGGGGATGTACACGTCGCGTTCGCTGGCTCCCTCCTGCCACAGAGGCGCCACAAGGTAGTCCCTACCGTAGAAGTACTGATCCCAGACCTCCCAGGCATTGGGATCCTGGGGGTACTGGTAGAACATGGGTCGAATGATGGGGTGGCCGTACTCGTGGGCCTCCCGGGCGTACCGGTAACTGTACTCCTGGAGATGCTGGTGGAGCTTGGCGTAAGTTCGCCAGATGGCGATCACTTCGGCGTCGTAGCGAGGCTCGAAGGGCATGTCCCAGGGCGCGCGATCGGACGTGGGACCCACTTCCATAATGGGACAAAAGGCACTGAAAGCGAGCCATCGCGCTAAGACCTCCCGATAGGTAGGTTTCATATAACCCCCGGTGTCGGAGCCCCATACGGGGAAGCCGAGGATGGCGGCTCTCTGCGCCCCAATGATCATATTGCGCAGGCCGACGAAGGTGTTGGCCGCGTCTCCACCCCAGAAGACGGCGTACTGCTGAGATCCGGTGTACCCCGCCCGCGGCATCAGGACGAAATCTTTGCCACGGTGCTTGCGCGTAATCTCGTAGGTGCGCCGCGCGTACAGCACGGGGTAGTGATTGTGCAGCTCAGCCAGGCAGCGGCCGTCGTAGGCGCGTACTTCCCTCCCTGTCGGGAGGATCTCCTCCGAACGGTCCAGTTTGAAGCCGGCTACACCGTCGTCCAGTACCTTCTCCAGGTAGCGATGCCACCAGCGCACCGCGTGTGGGTTTGTGAAGTCCACTTTGACCCGCCCCTGATCCAGCTGGAGGAGGAACTCCAGGAACTGTTGCGGGCTCATCTGCTGGAGCTCCCCAGCCATCGCCTGACGAGCCGAATCTACGGCCGCCTGGTTGTCGGGTGAGATTCGTCGCCGAAGACGCCAGCCCGCGTACATGGCCACCGCCTGGGGCGGGAGATTGCGGACAGCCTCCAGGGCGCGCTCCCGAGCTTTTTCCAGGGCTTCCACGCTGCCAAGGGGAGAGCCATCGTGGATCCCCAGCCAGGCCATCCGGAAGGAAGGCAGGAAGTAGCCCCTCTGGAGGGCTTCGCGCGCCAGGTCGCCCACCACCCAGGGAGCGATCCAGAGGAGCAATTTGATCCCGCGCCGGTCCAGCCAACGGATCATCTGGCGCGCGTTCGGGAAGCGTGTGGCGTCCCACTCGAAGGCCTCGTAGCCCCACTGCCCCCTGGCCCACGGGCGATCAATCCAGTAGACGGAACAAGGGATGTCCAGCTTTTCCATCATCATTACGTCTTCGTAGACCTGGGAATTGATGGGGCCACGGTAGGGAGTTCCGTCGTACAGGGTGTCGAGATTGCGGTGCTCGTCTCTCCAGCGCCACGGGCCGAAGGCCCAACGCGGAGGCAAGAAGGGCCGGCCCGCCACGGAGGTGTACATCTCCAGGATGCGTTCGGGGCTCTTCGACGGAAACACGTGATAGCTGAGGGAGGGGCCGTCGAAGCGGAACCAGACACGATCCGGCCGCTGGGCGGCCATGTCGAATTCCCCTGTCCACGTCCCCTCGACGAAGAGGCCGTAGCCCGCGCTGCTGAGGTAAAAGGGCGAGTAGATGGAGATCGTGCCGCGGGTGATCATTTCCACGTGGTGGCCCCGTCGATCCAGGCTGACGGGCACGGAGGGATCGCGCGGCACCCGATCGTCGTTGCCGAGCACCCGCTCCGTGAGCCCGTGGAAGTGTTCCTCGCTGCCGCAGGCCAGGGTTTCCCCAACGCCGAGGATACCCTCAGCTGGCTCCACGCGAACGCTTACTCGGCACCCGCCGTGCTTTTGCGGGGTTACCTGCACTGTGGCCCGACGTCCGTCGCTTGTAATGTAGGTGGCGCTCAGACGTCTCCGGCCGGCCTCGAAGCGCACCGCTTTGACCAGGAACTGGGGGCCTTTGTCGGTCAGATAAAAGAGCGAGGAGGCAGCGGTATCAGCCTTCTGCTCCGCGAACACGACCTCCTCCCCTAACTTCAGCCGGAAGGAGAACGGTTCCCGCGTCGCCTCCAGCACGTAGCTTTGCTTCCTTCCGCCGCATCCCAGATCCAGAAAGCCAGCCACAACCAGCAGTACAATGGCCCATTTTCTCATGGCCCACCTCCCGCGCCACTTCCCTCCAGGGCTGTCCTCCAATCGTTGTCCAGAGCTCTCGCAGGTACGTTCAGGCAAGAGCCTCCAGAACCTTGGTCAGGAAATTCCAAAAGCGCTCCACGGACGGGATGTTGACGCGTTCGTCCGGGGAATGGGGGTGCTCAATCTGCGGACCCATGGAGATCATGTCCATCCCTGGAAATTTCTCCCCGATGATGCCCGTCTCCAACCCTGCGTGGATGGCCTTGACCTCCGCCTCTTTCCCGAAAAGCTGCCGATGGACCTCCTGCACGGCACGGAGGAGAGGAGAATTGAGGTTGGGGGTCCAGGCCGGGTAACCTCCGCCCTGCTCCACGGTCGCCCCCACCATCTCCGCCACGGCTCGGATGATGTCGCGGGTGGCATTCAGGGCCGACATGATCGAGCTGCGAGAGCTGAGTGAGATCTGCACCTGGTCGTTCATGGTGCGAACAACCGCCAGGTTGTTAGAGGTCTCCACCAATCCCGGCATTTCCTGGCTCATGGCCAGTACCCCGTGGGGAAGCCCCAGGAGAAGTCCGATGGTCCGGAGGTGACTATCGGCCGCCATGGGTGCCCGTGGATCTTCGACCGCGCGGACATCGAGGGCCATCTCCGTCTCCACGGCCTTATATTCGAAGCGAATGGCCGCGAAGCTCTGGCGGAGAACTTCCTCCACCCGCCCCAACTCCTGCTCAGCCACGACTACCACCGCCTCTGCCTCCCGGGGAATAGCGTTTCGTTTGTTTCCCCCTTCCACACTGACCAGGCGGACCGGCGCCGTCTTCCCCAGCTCGTAAATGAGCCGGGCCACAACCCGGATGGCGTTGGCGCGCCCCTTGTCGATATCGATACCGGAGTGACCTCCACGCAGACCGGTCACGCCAATCCGGATCCTCGCGCCGGAAAAGGCGGGGTCACGCCGGATCGGAAGCGTCACCTCGTTATCCCCTCCGCCGGCACACCCGATGAACAGGACCCCCTCCTCCTCGCTGTCCAGGTTGATCAGCTTTCTGCCCTTGAGAAATCCGGGTTTCAGATGGCTTGCTCCAGTGAGTCCGGTCTCCTCGTCCACCGTGAACAGGCATTCGAGGGGGCCGTGGATCAATGCGCGATCCTCCAGCACGGCCAGGGCGGCAGCCACGCCGATGCCGTTGTCGCTACCCAGCGTCGTGCCCATCGCCGTGAGCCAGTCACCCCTGCGCTCTACCTCGATGGGGTCCTTCCGGAAGTCGTGCTCCACGTCCGAGTTCTTCTCGCAGACCATGTCCAAGTGGCCCTGCAGGACGATGGTCTCTGCCCCCTCGTGACCGGGGCTGGCTGGCTTGCGCACCACGATGTTGCCCACCTCGTCCCTTTCCCACGCGAGGCCAAGGCGATGGGCGACCGAGATCACGTAGTCGCCCGCACCCGCCTCGTTCCCTGAGCAGCGCGGGATCTTGCGCAGCTCGTCGAAGTGCCGCCAGAGGTGCTCGGGTTTCAATTGTCTCAGATCGTACGCCATCTCGCTCCTCCTGCGTAAGCGGCTTGGCACCTGTGATCCGGGTCCCCTAAGGAGCTTCCTGGAAGATCCGTTTTTCTGTCGACCGCAATGTACAGCTTGACCTCCGGCAGGTCAAGGCTTTTGGGGACGTCGTGGGGGCAGGCGCGTAACCCGGACCTGCAGTTCAGCGCGCGCCGAGAAGGACAAGGCGGAGGGGGCGCTGCGTCCGGGAAGCTGGGAGACTGACCAGGGTCTCGCTGCCGAGGGCGCGGCGGATCGCCCAACCGAAGTGTCGCCCGTCAGCTTGGGACGGATCTTCAAGCTCGGGGCAAAGCTGCCCTTCCACACTCACCGCCTCTGCTTCAAACTCTACGATCTGCAATAGGAGGCCCCGGGGATCGGCCTGCTGACCGCCCTCCTTCCGCAGCGGTTCGAGGCGCACCTCCACGGTGTCCCCCCACCGGGCCGTGACCCGCAAGGTGAGCAATCCCTCGCAGCGATCGGGAAAGGCGGGAAACAGAAGGTCACGCTCCCCGTCACCGCTCCCAGGGTACAGGACGAGCCAAAGAGGATCCCAATCCATCTCCGCGACGCTGGGCGCCCGAAATGCCTGCGGCAGGATCGCCCCGGCGCGCACAAACAGAGGGCAGTGCGCAAGATCCGCCTTGTAGCTCAGCTCGCGAGGCCCCTGAAACCGCAAATGGGACCAGAAGTCGTACCACTGGCCTTCGGGCAGGAACACACTCCGTACGACCGTACCATCCCCGGTGCGAGAGGGCTCTGTGACGGGGGCGACGAGCAGCTCCTGGCCCAGCAGGAACTCGCCCTCCCAGCGCTTGTCCGCGCGGGCCTCCGGGCAGTACAGGGCGAGGGGACGCGTCACAGGCACGCCCGAGCGATGGGCCTCGGCCGCAAGGTGGTAGAGGTAGGGAAGAAGCTGCATTCGCAGCCCAGCCAGCCGCCGATACGCACGCAAAGCTTCTTCCCCAAGCTCCCACGGCGGCCTTCCGAGAACCTCTCCGGACAGGAACGCGACAGGCAGGAAGAGACTCAGCTGCAGGGAACGGATGTAGAATTCGGGGGTCAGGACGCCCTCTGCACGAACTCCGGTAGCTCCCCAAAGGGCGACCCCAACAGGGCCGCCGCCGAGACCGTTTCGTAAAAGCCCCTCCAGACCGCTCCAGCCCGGCGCCGGCGCTTCTACCAGAGTCACCGCGTACCGCTGGCTGCCGGGCCAGGCGAGATCAGCTGCCAGAATGGGACAGGATGGCCCTGCCGAAAGCTCCCTCACCGCGCGTTGCACAAGGCGTTGCGCATCCGTCAGGGGCAACGGATCACGCCCTCTGCGCAGGACCAACACCTCCGGCTGCAACGTCGGCCAGGATCCGCTGCACAGGCTTTCGCCAAGCCTCCCCCCTTGCCGAGCTCCGGCACCGGCCTCCACCTCCGGAGCCGCACACTCTACGCCCACGTGTACAAGCAGCTCCCGGAGTCCTTCGCCCATCCGGTGGAGCATCGTCGCGTCGGGAGCCCCTTTGGCAGCCGTGCCCGCAAGGACCAGAACGTCCAATGGAATGCCACGATGCCGGAACCCAGCGGCCGGAGCCACGGGATCCTCGAAAGGAGCAGGAACGAACCAGACACCCATCGCCCACGCGGGCAGGAGCGGCGAGCGACCGACCAGGCCCGTGTAGCGCTGGAGCAGCTGCTCCGGGGACGAGGCCCCAATAAAGAAGTAATCCAGCGTGTCTACCGCCTCGTGCCAGAAACGGAGGTAGCTACGGTCGGGCTCGCCTGTTTCAAACCAATAGGTCGCCGCCGTGTGGAGGAAAACGCCGTAGCCCCTTTCACTGAAGAGAAACGGGAAGGCCAGGGGCCCGGTCGCCGACCAGGAGGCATTGGCCCTCCGGTGGAAGCCATGGTCGGAGGTCAGGGCACCCGGCTCGCCCAAGCCAAAAAGCGGCTCTCTGGCCCGCAAGACGAAGGTCTCGCCCGTTGCGTCTGTCGCACTCCAGAGCCCCGCATCCGGGGGCTGTGCGGTCAGAAGTTCCCCCTCACTGCCGTGAAACGAAAGCCGGAGCGGCACGCGCTCGATCCTGAGGCGGAGCTCTGCCGTCAACAGTCCCAGCTCCTCCGGCCGCGACCAGATTCTGTAGGGAGGAACCGGAGCCAGCCTGGCTTCCTGTGCGCGCTCGCCCCGGGAATGCCGATAGCGCCCCAGCCGTAGACGGAAAATGCCTGTCCCGTACACGTCCACCCGCAGGAGGAGGGTATCCCCTGCGGTGGTGAGGCAGCTTGCCTCTATCCCCTGGCCCGTGTCACGCCAGCTGAGAAGCTCGATCAACCGACGCGCCACTCCGGGCGGGGAAGCCTGCACTGCCTGCGACCAGAACAGCAGGAACGCCAGCGCGGATAGGCAGGACCGGAATCTCCCCTCTCCCCTTCTCAAGCGCTTTCGCATTGACCTGTTGTCTCCCCACAGAGGCCTTTTCCTGCGTCGCGGTCGCTCGCCCTCCGCACTCAACCTCCTCCCCCGTCAGGCGGCCCGATAAACCTGTACCCTGCGGCCCATCCCCTCTGGCATCGGGATCTGGGCTTATCCCCTTTGGTCAGTAGAAGAGCCGCAGCGTCTTGATCTCAAAGGGTTGCATTGGCACCGCCACTTCCTTCCCCTGCACCGGGAACGATTGCGGTACCACGTACTTGTCCCACTCCATTAGATCGGTCTCGGTAATCCGAGAGGGGGCTTCCGCAAAGCGGAGCACAGCCGTGGTGGGCCTTCCGGCCGTTTCCACAAGTCGGAGGATAACGTGATCCCCATCTTCGGCCCGCTTGATCGCGCCGATGACGACGTTTTCCGGTTCGGCCTCCACGGCGCTGAAACCCTGCGTCAGATCCCCGGCGTGGGCATCCACGAGTTTGAGCACGAATCCGTAATTGAACGAGAGGCCTCGCCTGACAGCATCACCCCGGCGCCAGTCGCCGGCGTGAGGTACGAGGGCGTAGCGGACGTGATGAATGCCTACGATCGGATCCTCAGACTGATCCGCCCAGGATTCCGGGGTGCGCGGGTAGCCCCTTCGTGGCCCGCGCAGAAGGCTCAGGCGGATGGTGTCTCCCGCCACCGAGTGTCCGTACTTGCAGTCGTTGAGCACCGCGACGCCGAACTGGCCGGAGCGATCCGTGAGGTCGACCCAGCGGAGCGCCGCCACCTCGTGCTTGAGCTGGTCGGCAGGTTCCCAGGCGCGCGGGGGGAGCTCCATTTGCGTCGGCACAGGCTCTTTGATGATGTGCGTAAAGCGCTGGATCACCGCGTAGGGGATCTCGTACGTGGCGTAGTCGTTCTGAGCCGCCACGGGGAACGCCACCTTCAGGAACCGGTAGCGCTCGTGCCAGTCGCCGCGGAACTCAAAGTCCACCCGGTCGAACCCGGCGTAGAGGATCACGTCCTGCCAGAAGCGGGAGCTCCCGAAGCGATGGACGACGCGCACGCGGGCTCGTACAGGCCCACGCTCCACCACCGTTACGCTCTCCGGCTTGTCCAGCACCGTGCAGGCGCCGAGATAGATATTCCACGCCGGTTCCCCCGCGGGCGCATTGGGCGGTTGGTCCTCGTACAGCTCCAGTACATTGCCCAGAGCTTTCGGCGCCAGGACGTTCCGTTGGAGCCGCTTGTCGAAAACGGACTTGAGGTAGCCGGTAGCCTTGTCCAACTCCACCCGCAGGTGCTCGTTCTCGAGGACCATGCCTTTGACCCGCAGAGATCCCGGCCCCGCGGAAGGAGGAGCCCCGGGCTTGAGGAAGTAGATGCGGCAACCCATCGCGGGGACTTCCCGCGCCACGAAGACCAGGAAACGACCGTCCTCGTCCTCCACCACCTGGGCGGGAAGCTCCGATCCGTCTGCCTCCAGGACCTTGGCCGTCGCTGCGCCCAGGGAGCTCAGGTCCAATCGCACAACCTCCGTGCGCGGCCAGGAGAGGGTGTTGAAGACGACGAGCGCCTGCTCCGTTGGCCCCCTGGTGTCCAGGCGGTCACAGATGGTCTTCAGGGCGCGGTCCAGCAGCGCCCCGCCCTCTTGCTTGATGTCTGCGTAATCGGTCGCGGCGTCCAAGTAAACGTAGCGGATCGAGGATCCGTCCAGGTTATCGTGGACCTGGCCGAAGAGAAGCTTCTCCCAAAGGGCTTTCAGTTCCTGAGCTGGATACCGACCTCCGAGCGCCCAGGCAACCACCGAAAGGCTCTCGACGTTGGTGAGGAGCTCCTCGCACCGGCGGTTGTCGCGCTTCACCTGCGAATCCGTCGTCAGGGTGCCCCGGTGCGTCTTCACGTACAGCTCATCCTTGACCACGGGGAACGAGTGCTCTCGCGCCAGTCCTTTCAGGTGGTCGAAGTACTGGACAGCCTTGGCGAAGATAATCTTGGGGAAGTTCTTCCGAGAGGCCAGTTCGTGAGCGCGCTCCAGCATGTCCGGCAGGGGTCCTCCGCCGTGATCACCTCTGCCGTACACCACGAGGAGGTCCTCGATGCCGTGCTTCTGGCGCAGGGTGTCAAGGTCCTCGAGGATGTCCTTCGCTGTGATCCTTTCACCGTAGCCCCCCACTGTGTGGTAAGCAAGGACGCGCGAACCGTCTGGCGCCTCCCACCAGAACACATGGTACGGGAAGGGGATGGGAGGGTTGTTCCGCTCGATCTGCCACTTCAGCTTGTGGGTCAGGAAGTACTCGATCCCCACCTTCCGGTAGATTTGGGGCAGATTCCAGTTGAACCCGAAGACGTCGGGGAGCCATCCGACCCGAACATCGATTCCGAAGCGTTCCATGAAGTACCGCTTCGCGTACAGGTGTTGCCGCACGAGGGACTCGCCGCTTGGGATATTGGCATTGTGCTCATCCCAGGCTCCTCCCACGACCTCCCACTGGCCAGATTGGATCTTCTCCGCGATTCGCTGGAAGTCCTTCGGGTAGTAGCGTTCCATCCACTTGTAGACCTGGGCCGAGCTCTGGGCGAACACAAAGTCCGGGTACTGGTCCATCAAGTTGAGAACACTGCGGAAGGTGAGGGGGCAGATCTCGTGGATCGTTTCGCTCCGGGGCCAGAGCCAGGAGAGGTCGATGTGGGCATGTCCGACCAGCCAGGCACGGCCGCGTGTGCTGTCCTGGCCACGGGCAACTACCGCGACAAGAGAAATCAGCATTCCCATTACCACGGCGTGCGACTTCATGGCCATCCCTCCGGCTTTCCGTTGTCTGGGATGAAAACCTCCCTAAGACGGGTCCCCACCTTGCCCACGCTTTCGGAAAAGTGCCTCCAGCTTTTTCCGGGCTTCGTCTGCGCGATCCCCTTCGCTGGACGACGGATGCGGATTCGGTTCGAAAAACTCGCAGGCGTTGGCAGCCTCTTTGTCCAACACCCGCTCCGCCTGCGGCTCGCGGCACCCGCCGGACGCCTGCGCGTCGTAGAAGCGGCAGTTACGGCAGCAACGCAGGTAAGCCAAGCAGCTCTCGCACACTTCCATCCGAAAGAGAGGCGGGGTGAACTCCACAACCTTCCCACAGCGGTAGCACACGATACGGGTTACCGGCATAGGCCATCCCTCCGATCCCGAACGCTCGTCGTCTCCAAGGTAAGCCAATCCTTCCGAACAATCAAGGCTGGATACGGAGGCGGGGAGAAACCTTCGCCAGGCTCCCATCGCCTGATTGGCAGGTTCCTGCCCGTCTTCTTCGGGGCGTGGACAAACTGCAGGAGCTTGCCTCAGGAGGGACAGGGCGGTCGATCCGGTTTCTGGGGCGTGGGCCGTGCGGGTTCATCTGCCTCGGCCAATAGGGGCCTCTCTGACCCCGCCCCAATGGTCCTTGCCTCCGGCTCAGGCGTTTCGTAATCTTGCCTGGGGAACGCAAGAGTCTCTGGCCGGCGAACCAAGGAGGCTACGCCATGAGAGGCAGAGCTGCAGTTCTAACCCTCCTCATGGGACTTGCTGCCACACCCGCCAGGCCCCAGACGACGGCCGAAATGCTGGGCCATCCGCCGGGGACCAGGTTGCTGATCGTGAACGCCGACGACTTCGGCATGTGCCACGCCGAGAACGTGGCCACCATGGAACTTCTCCTTGGCGGCCACATCAGCTCCGCCACCGCTATGCCCCCTTGTCCGTGGTTTCTGGAGGCGGCCCGCTTTGCCCGCGAGCATCCGGAGTTGTCCGTGGGTATCCACACGACCCTCACCTCGGAGTGGAAGCTCTACAAGTGGGGTCCCCTCCTCGGCGCGGCGGTACCGAGCCTGGTCGGCCCCGACGGATACTTCCCCGAGGACACCCCCTGGGTCGAAACGCACGCAAGCGCTGAGGACGTCGAGAAGGAGCTTCGGGCTCAGATCGAGCATGCCCTGCGGCACGGCCTCAAGCCATCCCATCTCGACAATCACATGGCCACCGTCTACGGGCTCCTCACCGGCCGGCATTTCCTGGACGTGGTCTTCAAATTGTGCGCGGAGTACGGGCTGCCCTTCCGTCTGCCCCGCAACCTGGGACCGCGCTACGAGCAGGCCCTTCCCGCTGACCGTGTCCGAGAGATGCGCGAGATGACGCGCACCCTTGTGGAGCGCGGCTTCGCCCTGCCCGACTATCTGGAAACTGTGGAGCGTAGCCGCTCCTATGAGGAAACCTGGCAGGCCTACGCGCGCCTCCTGCGCCAACTGCAGCCCGGTGTCACCGAACTCTACATCCACGTGGCCGTGGAATCGCCGGAGATTCAGGCTATCACCGGCTCCTGGGAACGACGCGTTTGGGACTACCGCGTTTTCAAGGATCCGCGCACCAAGGCCCTTCTGGACAGTCTGGGCGTACAGATGATCAGCTACCGGCAGCTCCAGGAGCTGCAGCGCAGGCGAATTCCCCCAAGCCGACTCTGACCGCTATCGCCACCGGAGCTGCGCCCCGGGAAGGGGTGAGGCGTGCAATGCTCGCATCCAGAGGGCCACGCCGAGGGTCAGGAGGACAGCGATGGCCGCCAGGAAAATGACGCGACGCGCTGTCGGAGCCGGCGGGTGGAGATGAAAAACCCGCGCGTCGCCTCTCAGCGCGGCGCCGAGCAGGATAGCGGTCAGGAGGGCCGCCGCCAGCAGCCCTAAGACCGCCCATGCCTGTGTGTCGCCGTGCACGGACTTGAGCGCGGCCAGAAGAAGCATCTCGAGGGCAAAGACCAGCGCAGGAAATGCAGCCTCACTCCGGCCCGAGCCGGGCGAGGAAAACGGCAAACGAACGGTGGCGAGGACTCCGGCAGCCACGATCGTCCAGGCCCAGAGCTGCCGGCTACCGACGAACGCACCCACGGCCGGAAGCCCCGCCCTGTGGGCAAGGGCAGCCAGTTCCACGCTGCTGAAACGCGTGGCAACCAGGCCTACGGGCACCCAAACAAAGACAAGCCCCCAGGCAATAAGCCTGGCCGCCAAGGGAAGGTCCGCATCTCGCATGTCAGGCTTGCGGAGCAACGGCCGACCCAGGTCGCCCATGAGCCAGATTCCCCAGGCCAGGGCAGAGCCGCCGCAGAAGCCCATCCCCATCTCCATTACCTTCCACCAGTCGAAAGGCAGGCCCGAAAGGGAACCGAGAGTTTGCGCCGCGTTCCCCAGGACGAAGCCCAGGCCGAAGCCCAGCGCGCCGAAGATCGCCCCTCCCCATCCGGCTGGAACTTGCCAGCGGCGAAGCAACCAGCTGAGTGCCACAGCAGCCCCTAACACCACAGCCCACGCATCCGAGCGAGGGGGACTGAGGTGAAGCCCAAGGAGCAAAACCAGCAGGGCGTAACCCAGACCTCCCGCCGCCCCCATTGCCACGACGGCTACGGCCAGCCGCCGGACCGTGATCGCTCGCGCCAGCGCCAACCCCACCCACGCTCCACCAAGGAGCCCCCAAAGCGCCCCGACGAGTAAGAGACCCAGGTAGCCGTACACCACACTGGCCATTTGCACGTGTCGGGTGTAACCGATGAGGAGCCCGTAGCTCATCGAGCCGCCGATGGCGAAGCCAAGGGCCCCTGCCGCAGCCGCCTCCCATCGACGCCCGCGAAAGAGAGGATGCCCCGAAAGCAAAGCCAGGGCAAACCCGATCAGGATCCCTGGGATGGCCGCCCCCAGCTCATGTCCGAAGATTCCTCGCACACCCCACCCAAAGGACGCCGTCATTCCCACCGTCAGGGCACGGGCGATCCGGTGAAAGCGGATGGGCACCCGATCGACACCCGGGAACTCCTGATGATCGTCTCGCTCTGCGTGCGCCATCTATTCCTCCGTGCGATGGGGTTCCTGAGACCTGATCCGGGTCCACCAAGTCACTCCCTCGATCTCCTCCCGGGCCGGCCGGGGAAAGGCCAGGCTGACCAGCGCACCCACACCCAGGACCGTCGCGTTGCCGATCACGTTGATCACAAACGGATGCGCTCGACAGGCCAGACACACGGGAAATGCCCCGAGCTGACTGAGCGTGCACCACACGATCATCGTCACCCCGCACGCAACGCCGGCTGCCGCCCCCTGCCGATTCGCCCACGGGCAGAGAAAGCCGAGCAGGAAAAGCCCGCCGATGCCGCCGGCCATCACAGCCCCGATGAAGAAGCCAATGTCCAGGATCGTCTTCGCGGGGATTTTCGAGAGAAGATAGGCCACGCCCGCCATCAGCAGGCCCAGGCCGAGGCTGAGACCCCTGGCCACCCGCAGGTAATGGAGATCAGGGGCCTTCTTGCGCCAGAACCGCTTGTAGAAATCCACCGTGAGGACCGTCGCCGCGCCGTTCATGCTGGAGTCGATGCTGGACATGGCCGCTGCCAGCAAAGCAGCCATCACCAGCCCGCCCATCCCCTCAGGCATCTCGCCGAGGATGAACCGGGGATAGACCTCGTCTGCTTTCAGCCCGGCGACCAGCCGCTCAGGAAAGTGCCTGTAATAGACCCACAAACAGGTGCCCACGAACATGAACAGGGACCAGATGGGGAGGCAGCCCAATCCGACTGCCCAGGTAGCGCCGATGGCCGCCCGATCACTCCTGGCCGCCAGGTAGCGCTGGATCTTCGTCTGGTCTGTGGAGAACTCCTGGACGTTGCCGACGATCCCGCTCAGGGCGAACATCCAGAACGTTTCCCGTGCCAAACTGAAATCGAAGGAAATCACCAGGTCGAACTTATGCCCTGCGGAGGCCTCACGGAGGACCTGCCCAAATCCCCCTGGGACCCGCAAGCCTACAAGCAGCGCCGTCACCAGCCCGCCTGCGATCAGAATGACGGTCTGCACCACGTCCGTCCAGATGACGGCTTCCAGGCCTCCCAGTACCGTATAGAACGTGACCACAGCCCCGACGACGAGGATCGAAGTCGGCAGGTCCCAGCCCGTCAGCGCTCGGATGGGCAGACACAGCAGGAAAAGGATGATCCCCATGCGGTAGATGGAGGAAAGGGAGAAAAATGCACTGGTGTAGGACTGAGCCCACGAGCCGAAGCGGCGCCCGAAATACTCGTAGGCGCTGACAAAGTGGGTACGGCGGTAGAACACGACGAAGAAGCGCACCGCCACCAGCGCTGCGACAGGCAGCATCAGCCCCGGCATCAGACGACTCCAGTTCCCTTCGTAGGAGGAACCCGGGTACGCCAGAAAGGTCACTGAACTGATGGCGGTGCCGACCAGGGAAAGGCCCACCGCGAACCCGGGCAGGGAGCGCCTTCCCACGAAATAGCCTTCCGTACCGCGAATCCGTCGGCCCGTCCACCAGCCGATGACGAGCATCGCCACAGCGTAGGAAAAGAGGGCAATGGCATCACCGGTGCGCACCTTCAGCTCCCGCTACGCGCTTCTTGGATCAAGGCGCCGGCTGCTCTCTTCCCTCAGGAGGCCATTGCGTCGGAGCACCTCTTCTACGTGGCGCTCCTCATCCTCGCTGAGGTTCAGGATGGGGGACGATACGGTCGGTCCGCACAGCCCCAGCTTGCTCACGGCCATCTTGATCGCAGCCAGAAACGATCGGCACTGGTACAGTTTCCAGACGTCGTCGATCCTCCGCTGCAGCTCGAGGGCGCGGCCCAGGTCGCCTGCCTCTACGGCCTCAAACAGCTCGACGCACAGGCGCGGTACCACATTGGATACCCCGTCGAGGCCGCCGTCGGCGCCTCTCCAAATCCCCGCTGCCCACAAATGGGACTTGCCAATGAAGATGCGGAAGTCCGGCCGCCGCTGTTTCAGCTCAATGAGCCTGGTGAGATAGACGAAGTCGGCGGAGCTGTCCTTGATGCCTGCGATCTGCGGGTGGGTTACGAGCTCCTCCAGTACGGCCAGCGAAATCGACGCTCCGACCACCATTGGGAGATTGTACACGAACACAGGCAAGGGTGACGAGTCGGCCAGGGCCCGGTAGAAATTCAGGATCTCCTGCTGGTCGTTGATCGGGTAGAGGTAGGGCGGGTGGGCCACTACCCCGTCGGCGCCGCCCTCCACCGCCAGACGTAGCTCTCGCAGAGCGTTTCGCGTGCTCGTGCCCCCCACATTGACGAGCACCGGAACTCTCCCGTCCACGACCCTCGCCACGATCTCCAAAGCACGCCTCCGCTGGTCTTCCAGCAGGCAGAGGCCCTCGCCCGTCGTGCTGTTCACGAACACGCCGTGCACTCCTCCGTCCAGCACGTACCCTACGACGCGGCGCAGGCCTTCCTCGTCCAGGCTCTGATCGGGAAGCAACGGGGTGACAAGGGGCACCACCATGCCCCGCAATTGACGCGTCCTCTGTTGCTCAGCCTTCATTGCCGTGCCTCCTCCCCGGCCTCCGTTAGCCCGACGATTGAAAATGCGCAGGCCATTTGGTACTTTTTTCGGAGACGGCGAAGCCCTGCGTCGTCAAGGAGCGATCGGGAAATGGGTAAAGTACGATCCCGCGTGAACACGTTCGGAGCGAGTGGAGCCGCCTGCGTCGGGATCCTGCTGGCGTGCTGGGGTTGCGGTGAACCCTCCCAGAAACTCTTCCGCGCCCACCCGCGCGCCCTTGTGGACAGCGTTCTGGCCCATTACGGCGTCGGGGAAAGATGCTACCGCGCCTTCGGCCAGGTGATCGTGCCGGCGGGCAAGGGCCATGGGTACTTCGACCTTGAGCTCGTCGTTGCCGGTTGGGACAGCGCGCTCCTGCGGGTAGCGCGAGGCGAGCCGCAGTGGGTGCGAATAGACTCCGCAAGCATCCAGGTGAAGCGATTGCCCGGCAAGCCCCTTGTCCTCCTGCGCGGCAACGTGAACCACGATCCCGTGGAGCAGCGGGAACTCTACGTCCTTCTGCCCGACATCTTCAGCTGGCTTCTCGACGCGTACTCTCTGGCGAGCGTGCGCCGAGCTGGAAGCGAGGGCTACTGCGTTACCCTCCTTCCTCGCAGACCTGCCTCGCCCATCGGAAGAGTGGAGGTGGACGTCGCACTTCCGGGCTACCAGGTCCGGGAAGCCCGGGTCTACTCCCGCTCCGGGGACCTCGGCGGGAGAATCGGCTACCACGACTTCACCCGGTCCTACGGATACTGGATCCCACGCTCCGTCGCTGTCGACTTCGTCGTCGGGGCAGACACCTACGACGAACTGTACCGCCTGCTCCGGTTGCAACGACTCAATCGACCGGGACCACCCGCCCGAGGTGGCAGGCCACCCGCAGCCACCCCAGGGTCAGATTCGAGCCATCCACGGTACCCGTAGACAGGAGCGTTGGCAGCCGGTACTGGACGTGATCGTAGTCCACGTAGCGCGCCAGGACAGCCGCGCCAAGGCTCCAGCGATCCGCAACGAACCACTCCACCTGCAGGCCCGCCGCCAGGCTTGTTCCTCGCAGAAGTTCCTCCCCGCCGGCAAGGACGCCTCTGCCGTACCCCAGCACAACCGCCGGACGCGTTCGTCCCCTCGCAACCAGCGGCAGCACAACGCGAAGCTCCGCCACCAGAAGTCCGTAGCGGTCGTGCCAGAGCCACCTCGGCGGCAGAACGTGCTCCGAGTAGAGGAGAGCCAAATAGGTCTGCACCCTGCGATTCCACCGATAGCCGACCGCAAGCTCGCCGCCCGCCCCTCTACGCAGCGGAAGATAGACGTCGTAGAAATTACCGCTAAGGTAGGTGACCGCCGCATGGACAGCAAGGCTTACGCCCCTCTCCGGGGCCGGACGTCTCCAGACCCGCCGGGGCTGGCCAACGGCCGCGAAGAGGTGGCTACTGGCAAGAAGCAGGGTAGCCACCGTGACAGACCTGGATACCCTCGCTCTCAATCTGCTCAAGACGGCCTCGAAACGGTCGTACCGCTCTGGCTCTTGCACACCCGAGGACAGAGGCGGGCCCACCGGGACCCTTGACTCCACTTCCCTTCTGTCCTTGCCGGAGCTGAGCCCCCCGGCGCGGCTTGCACTCCGACGGAGCGAAGGCGGGGTGGTCACAGCCTCCCGACGCTAATCCCGCAGCGCGCGCTCGACAGCGGCCCGGGCGTGGAGCTCGGTAGTGTCCAGAAGAGGCACCGTGGTGTGCCGCTGTTGCACCAGAAGCCCGAGCTCCGTGCACCCCAGGATGACCCCCTGGGCGCCCCTATCGGCCAAATGGGCCACCACCGCGAGCAGCTCTTGCCGGGAGCTCCTGCTGAACCTCCCGCGCACGAGTTCCCCGAAAATCATCCCGTCCACCCATTCGCGCTCCGGGGCCGGGGGCACCAGAACGCGAAGGCCGTGACGCTCGAGACGTGCCCGGTAGAAATCCTCCTCCATGGTAAAGCGGGTTCCCAAGAGGCCGACGCAATGAATTCTCCTCCGCAGGGCCTCTTGAGCCGTGGCGTCCGCGATGTGCAAGAGGGGGACAGGGAGATCCGACTCGATCTGTTCGGCCAGCTTGTGCATAGTGTTCGAGCAAATGAGCAGGAGTTCCGCCCCGGCTGCCACGAGCCGCCGCGCACCCTCGGCAAGGATCTGCTCGGCGCGCAGCCAATCCCCGGTCCTCTGGCATTCTTCCACTTCGGCGAAGTCGAGGGAGTAGACGACGCAGCGGGCCGAGTGCAGCCCTCCCCGCCGCCTCTGAACCTCTTCGTTAACGATGCGGTAGTAGGCGGCCGTTGACTCCCAGCTCATCCCGCCCAGAAGGCCGATCGTCTTCAAGTGCGTCTCCTGATGAGAATCCAGCCCGTCAGGTCCCAGGCTGGGTCCGAGACGACTTCCATCGCTGGAGATCCTCGATCAGTTGTCTTGCCGCCTGGTAGACAGCGGGTCCAGCCTCAGGCCCTACAGAGTTCACCTCGCCATACGGGGATTCGGGAGCGCCGTAGAGATAGGGCGGCTTGGTGTCCCACTCGCTTCGTGGGATGATGTAGCCGATCTCGTCGTTGGCCAGACCCACAAGGATATGAGTCCTCCCGGGCAGAAGCTCGAAGAGGGGCGGCACTTCCACGGGCTCCGTGTCGAAATCGGCCCCAGGGGGATGCTCCACACCTCCAATCACGATCTCCGGGTAGATCTCGCCCGGGACGGTTAGAAGATCGACTTCGCCGATCTGAAGGAGATCGACCTCCGTCCGCATCCGTTTCCAGCCGGACCATCCCCTTTGGATCACGCCTACCACCGTACCCAGCAGGAAGTAGCGATTCTCGAGGCTGATGCGGAACGTGCGCGCCCCGAGAAACAGGCTGGGCTGCGAGATCGGTACGGCCTTCCGGGCGGCCTCAAGACCCAGCAGGGCGAGGCGCAACCCCAAAGCCTCGGCCTTCGCGAAGGTGTTCTCTCGCAGGCGCTCGCGCGTGAACGGATGTTCGATCTCCGTGCCTAAGGGGGTCATCAGACCTCCGATGGCGCCGTTGAAGAAGACCGCCGTGCCACCCAGCCCAGGAGCTACGGTCTCCCCCTGCCAGGAAATCCCTTCTTCCAGGAAGTGGCGGAGGTATCCGACGAAATCGGCTGTGATCAGCAGATTGCGGCTTCCGAGGGTCTCGGGGTGATTGGCCCAGAAGACCAGGGTACCCAGGGTGTGATGGTCCAGGGCGTCGCGGGCGATCAAGAGCCGGAGGGTGCGATCGACCACGTACGGCCGACGTGAGTCCGCCACCAGCTCCGGCGGCGCTTCGACCTGGGCCAGGGAAAGAAGGGCCGGGCGCAAACCGGTGACGGCCGCCTCCAGGGCCCCGAGTATCTGCTGCCGCACGTAGCGACGGTAGGCTGGGTCAACACCGCACCGGAAAGGGGTCCTGCCCCAGAT
This sequence comes from candidate division KSB1 bacterium, assembly GCA_034506315.1. Taxonomy (GTDB): domain Bacteria; phylum Zhuqueibacterota; class Zhuqueibacteria; order Oleimicrobiales; family Geothermoviventaceae; genus Zestofontihabitans. Next base: position 39,886 of record JAPDPT010000015.1, read on the forward strand.
GCCGATCAGGTCCGGGACCTCATGGTTGTGCGTGGCGTGGACAATTAGGTGGTCAATCGCGAGCCGGCCCGGCAGGGATCGCCGCAGCTCCACCACGTCGTTGTGCATCAGCCCAATGGCGTCGACAGCGACAAGGCCGATCCGCAGCCGACCGTCGTCCAGAACCACCGCGCGCGCCTCAATCTCGTCGTGAACCCCCGCTGCTGGACGGTTGTTGTGGAAGCCCGCCAGGTAAATGGGGTCGAACCGCCCGTTGCCGTTGACGTCTACGAAGGTGTCGCCCTTGGCCGGCTCGTAGCGGGCATTGCCGTCCCGGTCAAGGACCCAATCCCAACCTTGAGGCGTGACGGAAGCCCTGCCAAAACCTACGGAGAACGTTCCGGGGGGTTGCGCAGGGTCTCGCGGCAGGAAGAGATTCAGTTCGTAGTCACGCTGGCGATCGCGCACCCTCCAGGCGATCCAGGACGCCAGGAGAGCGATGAGCAGAACGGCAACCCCGAGAACCCAGCGGATCACACGCCAGACCTTTCGCATGGCAGCCCTCCCTGGATGATTCCGCCGCATTTCTCCTCACCAGCCGTACCTCTCCGGCCCCCAGCGTTTTCGGACCAGCTGCTGCTCCACGTACAGGAGGGTACCGTCGGGCACATCCTCCGTGACGATTGTCCCGGGTCCGATCACGCTGTAGGGGCCAATCTTTACCCCTGGCATGAGGATCACGTTCACACCGGTTCGCACGAAGTCGCCCAGGTAGGCGGCGTTGGCCCCGAAGTGGGGCTTTTCCCGGTGGCCTCCGATGTTGTGGACTGTGTCGTCGTCATCGAAGCGCAGGTTACCGCAAACCGTGGCAGCACCGAGGTCGGATTTGGCGCCGAGGATCCCCCAGAATTCCCCGTAGTGGTAAGCGTAAGCACCGTGGAACATCAGGCCTGAGAATTCGGTGGCATGCCCCAACACGCAATCCGGGCCAACAGCTGTGGCGCGGCCGACCAGGCAGTACTGGCGCACCAAAGCCCCCTCGCCAATGGCGTTGAAACCCTCCAGGATGGCTCCGTCCGTGACCACCGCGTTTCGCCCGATCCACGCCGGCCCCGCGATCCGGACGTGCGGGCCAACCGTTGCCCCCTCCTCCACAACGAGGGGACCCTCGATCTCGGCTTTGGGTGAGATCCTGGCCGAAGGGTGAATCGCCGATCCCTCCAGCAGCTGACCTTCGTAGCGCAGGATGGCCTCGTTAGCCTCCAGAAGGTGCCAGGGCTTGTCCACGTCGAACCATGGCGGGCTCACCTCGTGGGCGACGATCTCGCCGCCGTCCTTCAGGAAGGCCGCAAGGGCGCCCTCCAGGGTCAGTTCGTCGGGGGGCATAGCCCCCACTTGGACGAAGCGCATTTGCCCGGGCTGCTCCCGAAGATAGTGCTCGATCTGGCCATCGACCACGAAGGCGCCCGCCAGGCGATGGGTCACACCGTCCCGCGGGTGCCCGAGAATCTCTCGCACCAGCCCTTCCTGCACGGCAGCGCAGATCCACTCCTGAGGCCTTTCCCCTCCCAGGGGGAGGACAGCCGCCAGCATCTGAGCCGGGTCAAGCTGCCGGCCCCGCTCCACAAAGGCAGCCATGGACTCACGGCTCCAGACGGTGTCCCCGTAGAGGACGAGGACTCGACCAGCTCGACCCTGCTGCAGCGCGACCAGAAGCGCCGGGGCGGTGCCCTCGGAGCAGACGGTTTCCTCCACAAAAACCACCGGGCCCAAGTTCCTCAGCGCCCACCGAAGCTGGGACGCACGGTAACCTGCTGCCACCACAATGTCGGCGATGCCCAGTTCGCGGAGGATCCTGACCTGGCGGGCGAGGATCGGCTCATTGGCGATGGGAAGTGCCCCCTTGGCATTGGTGGAGGAGTAGGGCCACATCTTACGACCGCGGCCGGCGGCCAGGAGTATGGCTGCCTCCATGCTCTGCCTCCCAAAGCAAGACGAAAGACATCTCGAGGCTTTTTCCTACATTCCTGGAACTATTTGTGGCTACCGATCGTAGTTGAGCATCGTTAGCGGTCCCGCCGGGAAGGCGGACGGCACAGGGGATGGGGCCTTCCACCGTGCGGGAAGGTGCTGTCTGGACGCATATGCTCGTCCAAGCGGCAAGCCAAATTACGACACGATTGCAACCGGCGCAACCGCCATTGTTTCGGGTACAGGGATGGGGCGATGCTGGACGCGCAGCTCACCCGTAGCGGGCTGAAGATTTCCATCATCGAGGGATGCTGGGCCACCGTCCACATGGTGGTGACCACAGGTGCCTACCTCGTGGGCTACGCTCTTTTCCTGGGCGCCAATGACCTCGAGCTGGGCATTCTGACGGCCCTTCCGCTCCTGGCTCAAGCCTTCCAGATCGGCGGAGCCTATTACGTGGAGAAAACCGGCCAGAGGAAGCGCGTCGCCATGTGGACCTCGCTCCTCGGCCGTACCATGTGGCTTCCCATTGCCCTGATCCCTCTTTTTCATCCGGGGCGGCCCGTAGCTCTCTTCATGATCTTCGCTGCGGTGAGCGGGGTGCTCATGAATCTCTCGGGGCCGGCCTGGGTGGCCTGGATGAGCGATCTTGTTCCGCCGCGCATCCGGGGCCGCTACTTCGGGCGGCGCAACAGCGTGGTCGCCCTGGTCACCGTAGTCACAAGCCTCACCGTGGGCTCCATCCTCGATCTGGCCCGTAATCGCGGCTCCGTCCAGTACGGCTTCCTCACCATCCAGGGCCTGGCTGTAATCGCCGGCTGGCTTGCCTTCGTGAGCCTGCGGAAACAGCCCGAGCCTCCTTACAGCAAGGAAAACCCGCCTTCCTTGCGCCAGTACCTGGTGAGGCCGTTTCAGGACCGTACCTATCGCAAAGTGATCACTTTTTACCTTTATTGGCTTTTCGTAGTGGGGATCGCCTCCCCCTTTTTCTCCGCCCACCTGATCAAGCATCTGGGCTGGAATTTCAAGAGCATCGCTTCTCTGGACATCATTGCGGCCGCCTTAGCGGTGATCTTCCAGCCTCTATGGGGCAAGGCCCTGGATCGCTACGGCCACAAGCCCGTGCTTTACCTGACGGCCGCAGTCCTCGTGCACGTACCCCTCTACTACGCCTTCTGCCCCTACACCTGGCGTTGGCCGATTTACGCTAATGCCGTGTTCAGCGGGATCTTCTGGTCCGGCTTCAACACCGCGATCTTCAACCTGGTGCTCCACTCTTCTCCGCGACGGGGACGGCCGGGTTTTGTCGCCCTTCAAGCAGCCCTCAGCGGGGTTATGAACTTCCTCGCTTCCACCTTCGGAGGATGGGTCGCGGAACTCTTGGCTCACTACGAGTGGCAGCTGGGACCTGTGCACGTGGTGAACTATCAGGTGCTCTTTGCCGCCACCGCCCTCCTGCGGTTACCGAGCCTCTGGCTCATCGGTCGGCTGGAAGAGCCCGAAGCGAAGCGCACCTCGGAACTGATCCGCCAGGCCTTCGTCGAGATGAACCGCCGGCTCGGGTTCGGAAGACAGTTCTTCGCCCTGGCCAGCGAGGGCCGCCAGCACCCTCGTACCCTGTTGTGGGCTGGTCAGCGTCGGACCGACCAATCCGTCTCCCGTAGTCACGCCTGAAGACAAATCCCCCGACAGCGGAGAGAAGGCGCCCTTCGCGCCCGATGCGACCCCTTTGCCCTCAGGGGCCGCGGCAACAGGAGCGAGGCTGCGGACGAAGAATTCATCTGCTGCTCAGGACGCGTGGGCAGGGTCTCCGGCTGGATTCGCGGGAGGGGTTTCGACGCCCCCAGCGGAGGCAGATCCCGCCTCTCAGCGCACGAAAAAGCAGAGGTAGGTGGCAGGAAAAGGACGCGGCAGGTCTTCCCGCTTTACCCAGACGGCAAGGGTGTACACAGCCGGTCCCCCTCGGTGAAAGACCACGGGGACGCAGAACGTCCGCTTGTCCTCCGTAAAGCGGAAGTGAAAATCCGACCAGGGTCGCCAGTACCAGAGCGACTTCGGCTCCTCACCCCCTTCCGACGGGAGCGCTTCGGTCTCCACCAGAGCCGTGTAGAACTCGGGTATCGAATAGGGGGAATCGCCCCGAATCTCCTCCGGGCGGAGGGGTCGGGGCCACGGCTCCACACCCAGGGCCGCGGTCACCAGGGTAGCTCCCTTGACCACGGAGCCCGTAACCCAGACCGTATCCCTGGGCGCCGCTTGAGTCGAGAAAAGCATCGGCGGCAGGGGATCGAGCAGCACATAGGCATCGAGCCAGAGAATGGAGAGGCGGTACCCGTTCGGCCCCACTGCAAGTCCAATCCCGCACCGGTTGTGCTCCGGTGCCAGCACGTTCCTCCGGTACGCGTCGTTCGGGGCCTGGGCTTGTAGGAGCCGCTCGTGACTGCGCAGGACCATCTCCGCTACGCGCTGCGGGGTGGCGCGGAAGGCAGTCCAGGCGGCGGTCAGGAAGTCCTCGGTACAGGCATGGTACCCACCGGCCAGAGCGTAGCGCTGGTGCGGCTTCAGACCGCGCAGGTCCAGATATCCGGCGTAGCCCCAATGCAGGGCCTCCGCGCAATGGGAGTCCGCGACCGCCGAGGCCAGTGAGTCGAGGACGAGCGGTCGGAGGCCGTGCTTTTGTCGGTCCTGATTGATGCGAGCGAGCAGGGCTTTCTTGATGGCTTCGTGATCCGCCTTCGTGAGGACATCGGCAAAGCGGGGGCCCCGTGCGGGAGGGCGGGGGAAAGCGGCCTCCAGCTGCCCTCGTAGGCCTTGCTCCAGGCCGGCTTGCAGCGTCCGCGCCTGTCGGGCGATGGGATGCCGCGGATAACGGTCTTGCAACAGCCGCAAGCAGAGAAGGGCCCGCGCTGTGTCGCCCGCCGAGGCAAACCGGCGCCCGTATTCCCAAAGGAGCTCAGCGGGAATCGCGCTGGTGCGAAACTGATCCGCAAGCCAGGCAAAGGTCTGCAATCCCTTGCCCTCCGATTCGCCCAGCTCCAAATACATTCGCGAAAGGGCAAGGAGGAGGGCACGGACTTCTGCGTCCGAAAGACGGCGGACCCGGAGCGACTGTTCGAGCAGCTCCACCGCCCGGCGGGCCGCCATCTGCTCTCCCATCTCTCGTGCGAGCCGGAAAGCCTTGCCCCCGACCTCCGGGATCAGCTTGCTCCCCGCAAAAAGCTCCAGGACGGAGAGGTACTCCGCCAGGGCTTCGTTGCGGCGTCCGGCGCGGGCCAGGTAGTCGGCGTAGGCGCTGCGCACCGAATCTGCTCCCACGGGTTGCGGAAACCAGGATAGGTACCACTCCACCTCCCGCCGCACAGCCGCCTCGGCCTCCGTCAACCCCTGGCTCAGCAGGGCCAGCACAAAGCGTCGCGCCCGGGCCGGCTGCGCGAAGCCCTCCGTCCGGAGCCCGAAGAGCGGTTCCAGGCGCGACCAAAGCTGCGGGGAGAGCTGGGGCCGGCAAGTCTGCAAAACGGACGATATTTCTTCCCGCCCGACCTGAAACACCGCTGCCCCTTTGGCGGCGGAGATTGCCGCCTCCGCACACCTCCCCAGGCGAGCCAGATAGCGAGCCCGAAGCACCAGGACCTCCCCCAAGCGGGGAGACTGGACGAACGCGAATTCGCACCGGTCGAACTCGCGCAGGACGACCGACGAATCGTAGCGTTCCGGCGTCTTGAGCACAGAGTGGAAAAAGGGCAGGTACTCTTCCGGGGTCTGGGCCGCGACGTGCGCCGTGGCGGTAGCAAGTACGATCATGCCCCCTCTTACCCATTCCCTCGCTGCTCGCAGCTGTCGCATGGCGCTGCCGCGCACGATTTCGCGCTGATCCTCCGCTGCCGCCTCACTTGCCCGATGACTCCTCGCACCGGGGCTGCGAGCCCTGGGCTCTCAGCGTTCAGGGCTGGTCGAGCGCATCGCGCACCTTGCGAAGCAAAGCCTCTGGGTGGAAAGGCTTGGGGACGAAGTCCACACCCTCCTCCAGCAGCCCTTGGACCGTAACGAGGTTGTCCGTGTAGCCCGAACAGTAGATCACGCGCAGATCCGGACGCTGGGTCCGAAGACGTTCGGCCAGTTCTCTCCCGTTCATCCCCGGCATGACCACGTCGGTGACCAAAACGTGAATGGGGCCGGCGTGTCGTTCGCTGATCAGGAGTGCGTCACCCGGGCTTTTGGCCTCGAGCACGGTGTACCCGAAGCGTCTGAGAACGGAACGCGTCAAGGCGCGCACCGTATCGTCGTCTTCCACCAGCAGGACGGTCTCGGTGCCTTCCAGAACGGCCTTTGCCTCCTCTGGCTGGACGGGTTTCTCCGCGGGAGCGTCAACGCGGGGCAAGTAGATCTTGAATGTGGTGCCGTGTCCCGGCTCACTGTACACCCAGATGTGCCCCCCGGACTGCTTGACGATGCCGTAGACCTGAGCCAGACCCAGACCTGCGTGGTCCTTGCCCTTGGTGCTGAAAAAGGGTTCGAAGATATGGGCCTTCGTCGCTTCGTCCATCCCGTGGCCCGTATCGCTGACCGCCAGCATCACGTAGTTCCCGGGCCTGGCATCTACGTGGGTGCGCGCGTACTCTTCGTCCAGGGCAACGTTAGACGTCTCGATCACCAGGCGCCCCCCGTGGGGCATCGCGTCGCGGGCATTGACCACGAGGTTGACGACCACCTGTTCGATCTGGGCAGGATCCGCGTGGATGTTGCCGAGTTCTGGGTCCAGATCGACCACGAGCTCGATGTCCTCGCCGATCAACCGCCGCAACATCTTGGTAAGGTTCTCAACCAGCTCATTCAGGTTAAGGACGCGCGGCTGCAGGACCAGCTTGCGTCCGAAGGCGAGGAGTTGTCGCGTAAGGGAGGCGGCTCGGCTGGCGGCCTTCTTGATCTCCTCCACATCCTGACGGATCGGATCGTTCGCCTCCAGGTCCAGGAGAATCAGGTCCGCGTATCCGGAGATCGCCGTCAGTACGTTGTTGAAGTCATGGGCGATGCCCCCGGCCAGTCGTCCAACCGCCTCCAGCCGACGCGATTGCTCCAGCTGGCGTTCCAGAAGCTCGATCCGCGTGAGGTCGTGAAGCACAACGACGTAATTGGATTCCGCGGGGCTGTCCTCCGGGGAAAACCGCGACACGCTTGCTTCGCAGACGATCTCCGTGCCGTCCAGCCGCCGGCCGCGCAATCGGCCCGACCACCAACCCTGTTGTTGAAGCTGTGTCCCTATCTCCCGCCTTTGTTCCCGATCCAACTCGAAGCACCCGCTGCTGAGGGCGTCCTGACCGATTAGCGAGGCGGGTGATCGGGCCAGGATATTTCCGCAGGCGCGGTTGGCGAAACGGATGCGACGCGTAGAGTCGACCAGCAGCACGCCGTCGGCTGCCTGCTCCACAGCCATCACCAGGCGGTTTCGCTCCTCCTCCACCCGCCGTAACTCCGTGATGTCGCGGCTGATCCCCACAATCCCGATCGTGTTGCCGCTGGCGTCCCAGAGAGGGGTCTTGGTGGTCAGCAGCCAGTACTCGTTTCCCTGCGGGTCCACAGCTTTTTCGAGACGATTGAGGAGGGGGCGGCCGGTGGCAATCACCTCCTGTTCGTCGGCGTAGTAGCGCTCGGCCAACTCACGGGGGAAGAAGTCGAAGTCGGTCTTACCCACGACCTCGTCGAGGGAACGGGCGCCCAGGATTCGCAAATGGGCGGGGTTGGTGAGGATGAAGCGGCTGGCCCGGTCCTTAACAAACACGTAGTCCACCGCGTTGTCGAGGATGGTCCGGAGTAGATTGCGCTCTTGCGCCAGGGCCTGCTCGGCTTCGTGGCGGGCGGTTACGTCTTCCAAGCTCCCCTCGTACCTCCAGATGCGACCCTCCCGGTCCCGTGCGGCGGTGCAGTAGTCACGCACCCACACAATTCGACCATCGGCCCGCCGCATCTCGTATTCGAGGCCTTCCAGTCGCCCGTTGCGTTCGAGCTGCCCTTTCCAAACCTCGACAAACTCCGGACGGCAAAAGAGGTCCCAGAGGCGCCGACCGATCAGGGCGTCGGGGCGTGGGTAACCGAGCATGGAGGCCAGCGCGGGGTTCGCGTCCGCGAAGGTACCGTCCGGACCCAGGCGGTAGAGTCCGATCGGGACACGGTGCACCAGGTCCCGGTAGCGGGTCTCAGCCTCTACAAGGAGCCGCCGCTGTGCCGCGCGTTCCAGAACCAGGCGGACCGCTGCCGGGACGCGCGCAAAGTGCTTCGGCGACTTCAGGATGTAGTCGTCCAGGCCGGCTTTCATGGCCTCCACAGCAATTTCCTCGCTGCCGGTGGCCGTGAACATGATGACCGGCTTGTCTGGGCAGCGCCTCTTCACCTCGCGGAGAATGGCCAGCCCGTCGGCCCATTGCAACTTATAGTCGGTGATGACGAGATCGAAGGCAGCGCAGTCGAGGGCGGCGGCGAACTCCTCCGGGCCGATGACCTGTTCCACCTCCACCTGGCCGAACTCCCGCCGCAACTCCCGAATGAGCAGGAAGCGGTCATCCGGATTGTCATCGACGAGCACAATACGCAACTGAGGTACCATCTCCCCTCCATGGGCAAGACCACGCCTTTCCGATCGGACGGCGGCTGCGTAGCCTGGCCAGGAGAACCTGTTCTGCTACGGAACGGCGAGCTCCGGGTATCGATTCCAGCGGAGCCAGTACCCGTGGAGAGCCGCCATCATTCGTTCTACCTCCGCCGGGGTAATGGGCTTCGTCAGGTAGGAGTTTGCGCCCAGTTCGTACGCACGGTTCACGTCCCGCAGGTCGCCGGAGCTGGTGAGGACCACGACTGGTAGGGTCCGCAGACGCGGGTGGCCTCGAATCCAGGCGAGAACGTCGAAGCCCGAAAGGCCGGGGAGACGAAGGTCGAGGAGGACCAGTGCGGGCAGAGGATAGCGCAGACGGTCGCCGAAGTGATCCTGACCCTCGAGGTAGCTCAGGGCTGCCTCGCCGCTTTGCACCCACTGGATCCGGTGTCCTACACCCGTTTTCTCCAGCGCTCTGCGAATCAGGATGGAATCATCGGGGTTATCCTCTACCAGCAGTATAGTGAATGGCTCGGCAGGCCTCTCCATGGGGCGCCTCCGATCGCAGAATCTTTTGCATCGCCACTCACAATATAGCCAACGGGATCCGGGTGGGCAACACCTACCTCGCACGGGCCTCCCTTTTCCGGCGCTTGCAGTTCACGGCGATGGGCCCTATATTCGTGGCGCTTCAGGGGCGGCGCAGGGATTACGATCTGAGGAATCAAGGGGAGATAGGCGATATGGAGCTCGACGAGAAGATCAGCTCGATCCTGAACGCAACCGATCGGCTCTTCCTCAGCACGGCCGTCGACGGCAATCCTTCCGGCTCGGCCCTCTTCTTCGCGCGCGATGGCAACGATCTGATCTTCTTCACCTTCAGCACCACTCGCAAGGCCGAACAAATCCGCTACAATCCGAGGGTGCAGGCGGTCATCTGGCCGCGAGGCGAAGAGGGAATCCGCGGCCTCCAGATAGAAGGGGAGTGCCATCGCATTCGGGATCCACAGGAGATCGAACGGACGCGACAGCTGCTTCTTGGCGTGACCACGGCGTTTCAGGCGTACATGGACGATCCGTTCCTGCGCAAGAACGGTGTGGTGGGCTTCTATCGGCTGCGCCCCACGCTGATCAAGTACGTGGACTTCTACGCGCCGGAGCAGATGCAGTGGCGCGAGTATCCCGAGAACCAGCCGGGAGACCTCCAGCTTTTCTGGCGCGCCTTCAAGAACCGCATCGCCCTCTGGGTCCGGGCGGTGCGGGCGCCCTTCTTCACCGGAACGCTGGTACCCGTCGTCTTGGGAGCGGTGATTGCACGGGGCGACCTCGCTGCCCGGGGCGCTTCCCTCCTCTGGAGCTGGCCCACCTTTTTCCTCACCCTTTTCGGGGCCATCCTGGCCCACGCGGGAACCAACCTGGCCAACGATTACTTCGATCACACCTCGCGCAACGACGAGTACAACCGCTACTTCAGTCCCTTCAACGGGGGGAGCCGGATGATCCAAGCTGGTCTCCTGCCCGCCTGGAAGGTGCTGTTTGCTGCTCTTCTGTGTTTTGCCCTCACGGCGGGCATTGGCCTTTATCTGAACCGACAGATCACCGGCTCCGTCTTCGGGAACAGTCCGTTGCTTTGGATTGGGGCGGCCGGCATCGCCCTGGGTCTTCTCTACACAGGCTCGCCCGTGCGGCTTGGTTACCGCGGGTTCGGCGAGCTGGCGATCGCCCTTGGCTTTGGCCCCATCATGGTTCTGGGGAGCCACTACGTGCTCTTTAGCCCCGCCATTCGGCAGTCGGGCGCTGGCTGGCCATGGGTAACGCCCCTTCTCGCCTCAGTCCCCGTGGCGATTCTGATCATGCTCGTGGTGTGGATCAATCAATTCCAGGACCTGCCGGCGGACCGGAAGGTGGGTAAGAACAACTGGGTGGTCCGTCTGGGCACTGTTGAAGGCGGGACCGTCCGCTACGAAAAGCCCTTCCGCTACTACGCCGGGTTCCTCTACGCCACGTTTGGCTACATCCTGATCCTGTCCCTTCTTGGGCTGGCCGACCGGTCCCTCTCCTCTCCCTGGGCCTGGATCGCCCTGTTGCCGGCCTTTCTGGTAGCCAAGATGATCCGTTGGGGCAAGGATTGGCTGCGGAGGTGGCAGGACCCGCAATCCGATCGCCACAGACTGCCCTACGAACTCTTGCGCGTGAACGCCTCGACCATTGCGGTCCATCTGGTGACGGGTCTTCTCCTCGCCTTGGGGTTCTGGCTTGGCTACGGGGGTTGAATGGCTCGCGGGGGTGCCGTGAGGCCGTAGCTTCGGGTTACGTTTGGGGAGAGACAGAGCTGACGGGCTTCGGGGAGAAGCGGGGGAGTTCGATCCAGAAGCGGCTGCCACGGCCGGGGGCGGACTCGAATCCCACGCGTCCGCGCATTCGCTCCATGGCCCGGCGTACGATGGCTAGGCCCACCCCCGTCCCAGGATATTTCTCCGGTCCGTGCAGACGCTCGAATACGCGGAAGATCCTCTCCCCCTGATCCGGGGGAATACCGATGCCATTATCCTCGACCCAGATGCGCACAGTCTCCTCGCGCAATTCCGAATAGATGCGTACCCGCGGCTTTCGCTCGGGGGCTACAAATTTCAGGGCGTTCGACAGGAGATTCCCCAACACCTGCACGAGAAGCCCCTCGTCGGCCAGCGCGGCGCCGAGGGGCGTTTTTACAAAGACGCGCGCCTTTCGGCCCTCGATCTCCCTCTCGTAGAGGCCCAGCACCTCCTGCATCACCTCGTCCAGCTCCACCTGCCGGATGCGCAGCCGTCGCGTGCCAAGCCGGCTGTACTCCAGTAGGTCGGAGATCAGAGCCTCCATCCGCTGGCTCGCTTCCAAGGAGCGACGGAGGTAAACCACGGAGTCCTCCGGGAGCACGGGGGCGGCCTCTTCAAGGACGGCCTGGGTGAAACCTTGGATGGCCCGCAGGGGAGCGCGGAGGTCGTGAGACACCGTGTAGACAAACGACTCCAGGTCCTCGTTCATTTCGAGAAGGGACCGGGTGGCGCGCTCCAGCCGAAGGTTGGTGGCGCGAAGGTCGTCCAGGAGGTTTAACAGGGCGGTGTTGAGGCGCTCCAGCTCGGCCGCCTTCTCTTCCAGCTCCGCGCTTCTTTCCCGAATTCGCTCCTCAAAGAGCCGCAGACTCTCCCGCAGGGTTTCGCGCATCCGGGCGTATTGCATCCCCAGAGCGAGGGGCTCGACAGCCTGCCGCGCCAGGTCCAGTCCCTCTCCGGACAGCACCCCTTCCCTGGCCGAGACCAGAACGAGGCTTCCGACCAACTCCTCCTCGCTCAGAAGGGGGGCGCAGAACACGCTCCTCCACCCCTTCTCACGAGCGGAGATCAGCCATTCCGGAATGGCGGCGGCAGTCCGCAGGTCGGAGATCACGAACGGGTGCCGGTCCCGTAGGGCATTCACCCACCAGCGAGGGGGAACGGGCAAGGATTCCACATCTCCCAGGTTGGCAACAACCTCGAAACGGCTTGCTTCGGCGTTGTACGAGATCACGCCTCCAGCTCCGATGGGCAGAATCCCGGCCAGCGAGCGGAGCACCGAGCTGGCTACGTCCTTTTCGGAACGGGCGAAAAGAGCAGACCGCACCACGCTCTGGAAAGCAGCCAGCCTCCGCGCCGCTTGCTCCACCTGCCGCCCCAGAGCCTCCGTTTCGGACAGGTCACGCAGGAAGAGGATTACCTTGCTCCCTGCTGCCGTAGGCAGAAGTCTTGCCCACAGCTCTACGGGCGTCGGGGTTCCATCGGCGCGCAGCACAACGCCCCGGCGCGGCTTGGCCAGAGAGCGCCTGCCTCGAGTCACCCACTCGGCGACCGCAGCGCCCTGTTCCGTGCCGAGGACTTGCTCCAGGGAGAGCCCTGCCAGTCTTTCCCCGTGACCGCCGGCCAACAGGTCTGCCGCCGCCGCGTTGACCACCTGAACCCGCTGTTCTTCCAGGACCAAAGCCGGTAGAGGGACGGCGTCCAGGATCGTGTGGAGCAGCCTTGGCTCTTCCCAGACACGCTGGCGCGCCGTAGCTTCGTCTGTGACGTCCGAGAGGCGGATGGACAAGGTGGTCTTGCCCTCGCGCAGCACCCCGGAGAGCTCGGCCTCCAGCACGCGCCCCTCACCCTTGACTCGGACGGTGCGAAACCTCAGGCGTCGCGAGCTGGTCTCGCCCCGCAGCACGGCTTTGATGGCCGCACGCAGCCGGTCCCGGTCCGTGAGATCGACGCGCTCGAGGAGGCCCTCCAGAGTGGCTTCCGGTGGCCTTTCCGGAGTCCATCCCAGGAGCCGACCCGCTTTCTCGCTGACAAGAACCTCGCCGGTGGCCGTGAGGGTGACCGTTGCGTTTTCACCTGCTCCCGTCATCTCTCCAAAGCGCACTCCTGTTGGAGACCAGCTCCGAGGGCTTTTTCGCTGCGTGCGTCCCTGGGACCTTGAGGATCCGCGCTGCCCGGAGCTGCGGTAACGCTCAACAGAACCCAAATCTTCGCCCCTCGCCGCGGTACGGGTGGATGCTTAGCAGGCTCCGAGACAATCCCTTCCGTCCTTTCACGGCTCCTCCGTTTCCTCGCCGGCCAGAGGGTCGTCGGCCAGGGGCACAAGTCCCGCCTCTTGCAGCTGACGCCGCAGCGCCCGGATGACATCTTTCAGCTCAGCCATGCGAATCTCCCGTCCCGTCATCAGGCGGAGTAGGCGGCGTTGCTGCTCGTATCGGGCCTGGAGTTCGGCCTCCAGTCGCTTGCGCTCGCTGATGTCCACTACCATGCCCACAAATCCCCGCAGGGTGCGATCGGCGTCGCGCACCCCGGCGGGGGCGACCAGCGCGCTGAAGCGAGAGCCGTCCTTCCGCAAGAGCTCCAGCTCGATGAGGTCCGCCCATTCCTTGCCGGCCCCCCGGCTGGCCAAACGCTGGGCCACCAGCTCGCGGAACTCGGGGGCGACCACGTCCAGGAGGTGCAGCCTCCCTACAATCTCGGCGGGCTCGGCGCCGTACATCTGCGCCACACGGCGATTGACGTAAAGGAATCGCCCCTCGGCGTCCGTCTCGTATACGCCGACCATCGGATTCTCAAGGATCTGCTCCATTCTCCCCGCCAGCTCGGCCAACTCCACGGAGAGCCGCCGGGCGCGCAAGAGGATCTCCACTCGTGCCGCCAGCTCCACCTTTGCGATAGGTGTGACGACAAGCTCGTCGACTGTCTTCCAGAGGTGGCGGGTCACCAGGCGAACGTCACGGCGCGAGCAGATCAAGAGGTAGGGCAGGAAAACCGGTTCTTCCTGCCTTTTCCTTTCCCGGATCTCATTCTCGAGGGCGTCGAGGGCGCGAGCGTCCAAGATACCCAGGTCGAAAGGCACCTGCGGAAGCCCCGCGGCCTCTTCCACGCACACCTCGTACCGTTCTCCCAGCCACTCCCGGAGGAGCCGGCGGTTCTCGGCGTGTTCCACAAGGACGAGTACGCGCTCCACCTTCACCTTCCCCACCATCCAGCGAGAACGGTTCGTCAATTGCCCAGGAGCCCCCGCACGATGCCTACGAGCTCGCGCACCGTGAGGGGCTTCACCAGTACGCCCCGCGCACCCCGAGCGGACCCTTCCTGGGAGACCTCGGGGGAGAAACGCGGCGAAATGACGACGAAGGGTATGGACCGCTCCCGCAGTTCCTCGCACACTGCCCACACATCTCGGCCGAGCCCGGCCAGATCGATGAGGGCCAAGCTTATCTTGTGTTCGGCGATGCGCTGCCGCATCTCCTCGACCGAGGAGGCGCCAAGAGCTTCCAAGTTCTCCTTCTGCAACACCTCGCGCATAAGCTCGAAATTGCGCCGATTGCGATCGACGACGAGTACGATTTCAGACGAAGGCATCGCAGCCTCTCAATGTGGCATACCCTGCTGGGCCATCCTACTCCAGGAAACGCGCCGCCTCCTGGTCTGGGGAGGACACTGGCTTGCTCAAGCTGGCCTGGGCTTCCCGGGGTCCTGGAGCTCAGGGGTTCCCGTCAGAATACCGCGCAGGCCGTGGAGGGGTGGTCCTACTCGAACGCCCTGCTCAGTGATGGCGAACTCGCGCAGAGTCTTCTCAAAGTCGCTGTAGCGCATTTTCAGGACGCCGATTGCCCGCCTTAGCTCACCTCCGATCTCCAGATACCGCAGGAAGATCACCGCGTCTCCCACGAAGCTCAACCCCAGCTCGCTCACCTGGAAATCGCCGGTGACGCGGGTTAGTTCGTCCACCACCAGCACCGTGACCCCCATATTGGTGAGGTAGCGGCAGAGGGCGTGCAGATGGGCAGCCGGGTCCTCGCCGCGCATGGCCAGGCGGTAGGAGGCCATGCTGTCGATCATCACTGTGCGGACGTCGCCCTCTTCGACATCATGCCGGACGATGCGTGCGAATTCGTCCGGCGTGTAGCGGAGAGGCTCAACGTACATCAGGCGCAACCTTCCGCCGTCCACCAGCTCCCGGAGGTGCAGGCCAACGGCCTCTCCGTGCGCTAACGCCGTCGTGGTATCTTCCTCGAAGAGGTAATGAGCCGCCCGCTCCCCGCGGCGAGCCGCTTCGGTCAGGAAGTGGAGACCGACGGTGGTTTTTCCCACCCCGGACGGACCGCTAATCAGGGTGACCGTGCCGCGAACGATCCCCCCTCCCAGCATCGCGTCCAGCTCCGGGATACCCGAAGAAACCCGCTCGTGTGCGAACTTCCGGCCGAAGGCTTCGGGGACCAGGCGAGGGAAAACCCGCATTCCCTGCTCGTCCAAACGGAAGCAGTGCCTTCCCGGCTCGAAGCTCGAACCCCGGAACTTGGTCACCTCCAAGGTGCGCTCTCTGCCCCGGAGCTCCAGATCAATTACACCGTCGGCCAGAAACTGGAGGTCCGTGTCCGGGGCCTCAAGGCTGCCCTCCGACGTGAACAGCACCGTGGCCCCTTTCTCGATCAGGAAGCGCAGGAACGACAGGACCTGCTTGCGGTATTGGAAAGGATCGCGGGAAAAATAGCGAAGCTGGGTCATGGAATCGACAAAGACCCGCCGCGGTCCCACCCGATTCACCGTGTCGACAATGGTCTTCGTCGTAGGCTCAAGCTCCACCTCGGCGGGGGTAAAGATGTCGTACGATTCTACCTGGACAAAGTACTCGGGGGTAGGTGCCAGATCCAGGGTTTCCACGGGACCCAGGTCCAGCCCGAGGCGCGCTGCGTTGTGGCGCATCTGATCGACGGGCTCGCCCAGGCTAATGAGGAGCACCGGTTCCCCCGCATCGACGCCGGACCGCAGGAAGTACCAGCCAAGGGTAGTCTTGCCTGTGCCAGGGCCTCCCCGCACCAGGTAGGCGCGGCCCCGCAGAAAGCCACCGTGCAGTATCTCGTCCAGGCCTTCGATCCCCGACGATAGGCGTTCCTCCATCCCTGACCTCCCGGGAGAAAAGTCCATTGCCCTTAGTTGAGAGCTCGGGAAGTGGCGGCCGTTGGAGAGGAGAGTTGTCGGTGGTGCGTCGGCGATTGCTGGCGGATCGTCGAAGGTCTTGAGGTGTCGGAGGAAGATGCGGACCGCACATCCTGCAGCAGGCGGCAGCCGTACGCCCATCCCGGGCCCGGGTCGCTACCCTCCTGCCTTTCCCGGGCCGTTCGACAAGCTCGCCCCAGGGCAAGTCTTGGCTGCATGAGCCTGTTCCGCTCCTTCCCCGATCGCCAAGCTGGCGGCCGCACGCCTCTGCGGGACGGACCCAATCTACAAAATGCCAACGCAGAGTGCAACGGGAGAAACCGGAGCGGGTAGGAGGTGCCCAAGCTTTGTTCGTCTTGACTGAGCCGCTGGAGAATCGCTACATTGGCCAGGCCACGGAGAGTGGCTCTGGCCGGCCCCCGGAAATGGCCACGAGCACGAAGCGGCGAACCCTGTGGGCAGGAGAGCACAATGCGGACAGCACCTTGCCTGGTCTTCTTGTTGCTGATCCTCGGGTGCGGAGTCCGAGAAAGCGGCCTCCGCGAGGAGACGCAGCATCTCCGCACTCAGCTGGCGAAATTTGCACCCGCCGAGATCGGCGTTGACCTGAGCTACCTACGGCCGGCCCAGCGTCAGCTGCTCGAAAAATTGGTTCAGGCCGCGCGCTCCATGGACGAGATTTTCCTCCGTCAGGTCTACGCGTCGAACCCCGAGATCCGGGCCAGGCTTCAGAGATCTTCTTCCCCTCTGGATTCCTTGAGGCTACAGTACTTCCAGATCATGTTTGGTCCCTTTGACCGCCTGGACGAAGACCGCCCGTTCATCGGCGACCGACCGAAGCCCTTAGGGGCCAACTTCTACCCTGAGGAAATGACCAAAGAGGAGTTCCTCCGGTGGATTGAGCAGCACCCGGAGGATCGGGAGGCCATGGAGAGCAACTACACCGTGGTCCGCCGCCAGAACGGAAACCTCGTAGCCGTTCCCTACTCGACGGAGTACCGGCAGTTCCTGGAGCCCGCCGCCCAGTTGCTGGAGGAGGCCGCCGAGCTCGCCGAAAACGCCAGCCTCAAGCGCTACCTTCGGCTGCGGGCCGCTGCCTTCCGGACCAACGACTACTTCGAGAGCGATCTGGCCTGGATGGATCTCGACGATCCCGACATCGAATTCGTGATCGGGCCGTACGAGGTCTACGAGGATCGCCTCTTCGGCTACAAAGCGGCCTTCGAGGCATTCGTGACCGTGATCGATCGCGAGGAGAGCGCCAAACTGTCCACGGTCAATCGCTACCTGGAGGAAATGGAGCGCAATCTGCCGCTCCCCGAGAGCCACAAGAATTTCCGGCGCGGGAAATCCTCCCCCATCCGCGTCGTCAACGAGATTTTCTCAGCCGGGGATACCAAGGCCGGGGTTCAGACGACCGCCTTCAACCTGCCCAATGATGAACGGGTGCGGGAGATCAAAGGGAGCAAGAAGGTCCTACTGAAGAACGTGGCGGAGGCCAAGTTCAAACACTGCTGGCGGCCCATTGCCGCACGCCTCGTAGCCGAGGATCAACTTCCCCTCACCCGGTTCGATGCCTATTTCCACCAGGTCCTGATGCACGAAGTTTCCCACGGGCTCGGGCCAGGCATCGTCCAGCTGCCAGACGGACGTACGACAACCGTCAGCAAGGAACTCAAGGAAACCTACCCCACTATTGAGGAGGCCAAGGCGGACGTACTGGCCATCTACAACACGATCTTCCTCGCCGACAGGGGGCTCTTCTCACCCGCGTTCCTCGATACCACCTTCGTCACCTATCTGGGTGGTATGTTCCGCTCCATTCGGTTCGGGGTGCAGGAAGCCCACGGCATGGCCAATCTGATCCAGTTCAACTACCTTCTCGAGAAGGGCGCCTTTGTCCACGACCCTTCCACCGGCCGTTTCCGTGTGGAGCTGTCCAAGATGCGGCCGTCCATCCGGGACCTTGCGCATGAGCTGCTGATGATCGAGGCAACCCTCGATTACCCCCGAGCTGTGGAGTTCATCGCTCGCTACGGACAGATGCCCGCGCTTCTGGCCGGCGCGCTGGAGCGTGTGGCGGACCTACCCGTCGACATCCGGCCCATCTATCGGTTGGATTTCTGAGCATCGGGCGGTAGCTCCAGGCATTGATCGATCCGCAGCGCACCGAGGGGACGGCCACCCTGGGCACCTCCGTCTGGTCAGGGGGCCGGAGCGAGGGGCAGAAAGTCCGGGTATCGGCGCTCCAACAGGAAGGCAATCGGGACCTGGCCTTCCTGCACCGCCGGCTGTGCAGAGTGGGGAAAGGGGGCGAGAGGGGGCGGCGCGCCCCGATGCGCTCGTCGCCGCGCTGCGGGGATCCCCTGTAGATTGGACCAGCGACTGTCTCGTACGCTCCTGATACGCCGTCCGGTCCACGAACAGCTCTCCGGGCCTGTACCCTCTGCGGAGGTTCCCACCGCGTTCCTCCCGATTCTCTGCACGCAGACGCCTCCGCTTCCTTTGACTCAGGTGCGGTACACCCCTTGCCCTCGGGAGGTCGCAAAGCAACGGGAGAAGCAGCCTTGCCAGCCGCGACGCGACAACGTGCGTGGTCTCCCCTCGTGACTTTCCTGGCCTGGACGCTTGCAGGCGCGCCTGTGTCGGCCGTCGTCGCCCCTCCGAGGCCGGTGCACACCCCTGCGGCCAGCGTTGGGGAGAGCGCCGGGGCAGAACTTGCCGACGAAAACGGGCCGGTTCCGCAGGCCGGGGGTGAGCGGCTCCCCCCAGGCTTGCTCTACGGTCTTAGCACCGGAGGCCCCGGGGAAAACGAGTTCCTGTCCGATGGGACCCTTGCGAACGATCCGTCGCGACTTGGGAAGGCGCAGGCCCGCAAGTCTCTCTGCCTGCGCGGCCGGGGATTCCTCGTGGCCCTCCGTGTGGCCTTCGCCGACAGGCGGGGACGTGTGGAACGCGCAGCTCACGACTCCCTCCTTTTCGGCGCGGACCGAAGTCTGCGGCGCTATTTCTGGGAAGCCTCGGAGGGGGAGCTCGAGGTAACCGGCAGCGTGCTGCCCCGTGACGGGAGCTGGTTCACGCTTCACTGGCCCATGGCCTCCTACGGCTCCGATACGGGTCCCAACAACTCAGACCCTACGTGCCGCGACCGAGGAGTATTCTCTCCCATGGACTTTGTGCGGGCTGCTGTGGAATGCGCCGACCCGGCGGTGGACTTTTCACTCTACGACGGCAACGGGGACGGCAGCGTGGATTACCTGCTGATTATCCACGCTGGCGACGATCAGGCCACAAGCCAACGTCCCGAGGACCTGTGGTCCCGACATCTCGTCCTGGACGATCCCCTTGTGACGGACGGCGTGCGCATCGAAAGCGCGATGATCGTGGCCGAGACGAGCCCTCTGGGCACCTTGTGCCACGAATTCGCCCACGAGCTCGGAGCGCCGGACCTCTACGAATCTCCCTCGCGAAGCAGCCTCTGCCTGATGGGAACCGGCTGCTGGAACGGCGACCCCCCAGGAACAGAACCTGCCATGCTGTCCGCCTACCTGCGATGGGACATCGACGGC
>JAPDPT010000016.1 GCA_034506315.1 candidate division KSB1 bacterium
CAGGCCAAGCTTCGGCTCTTGGACGATGTAGGTGGAGTCCCGCTCCTCGATCCAAATCTCGTAGTCCCACCGCCCGTTGTTGGCGGGGTCGGGAATGTACAGACGCTGCAGGTAGAAGGGGAGAGTGACGAACATTCGGTTGGGGCGGTACACCTGATTTTCCCACCACCGCTGGGTGAACGATTCCGCAGTGACCGAGACCGACGGCTTCCGCAGAGCGGCCAGGCCTGCAGGGTTGTAGAAGAGGCAGCTCAAGTCACCCGCGTGGGCATAATAGGCGCCTCCCACCGCCAGGGCGCGCGGGGCCATCTCGTTGTGCTTTTCCAGGCCCTGGAAGGCAAGAGGGTCACCTCGATGTTGGCCAAGTCCGCAAACGACCCACAGGAATGGGCCCAACGCCGAAACACAAACCTGCAAGCGCCTCATCGTACCCTCGCAAAATTGACGTGACCCTTCTTTCACCGGATTTCCAGACCAATCGTGAAGCGGTGCACGGAGCCAAGGAACTCGCTAAACGGCGCGTACGAGTAGTCCACGTGCAGCCGGCTGGCCTTGAGTCCGAAGCCCAGAGCTAGCCCCTCCTCGTCGTAGTTGAACTTGTAGCCTGCGCGTAAGAAGATGGAACGCCGGAAGGCGTACTCCACACCGAGGTGATGCTGCTGGTCGTAGTCGCGGGGATGCGACAGGTCATAGGCCAGCGTCAGTTCGTGGTCCTCCGAAGGGAAGAGGAGGTAGTGAGCAGGGCCGAGAAGCTGGCCGGCAATCCCCAGCGTGAAAGTCTGGGGCATGGGATAGCTCTTGTCCACGTACTTGATTTCGCGCCCGAAATGACGGATTGCAGCGCCGAGCCTCAAGGAACGATAGCCGGTGTCAAACACCAACCCGGCGTCAAACGCTAAAGCCGACTTCGATTCGAGCTCGAGATCCTCGTGCACAAGCTTTGCGGTCAGGCCGAAGGAGAATTTGTCTGTTAGAGCCCGGGCATACGAGACCCCTAGGACAACTGCTGAAGGCTTCATGGTCTCACCGGTGAGTCCCGGGTTGTACACGTCGCCGACGAAACCGAGAGCCTCAACCCTCGTGACCTCGATTTCCCCAACGTCAACCATCATCGCCTGAAGGCCGACGGTACCCCAGTTCCCTAAGGAGTGCGCCAAGGCTAAGGACGCCTGGCGCGTGTCCAGAAGCCAATCCACGTAGGAAAGGTTGAGATCCGTCCCGTTAATGGTGGTCAGGGCCCCGGGATTCCAGAACAGACATGCTGCGCCTCGAGGAGCAGCTACGCAGGCCTCCCCCATTGCCGTGGCGCGGGCATCCGTCGTCACTTTCAAGAACTGGAAGGAGGTCGTGGCCACTTTCTCGAAGGCGTAGAGCTCGGTTACCCCGAGCCGAAAAAGGAGAATAGCAACAAGCCAGCTCTTTTTCATGTCCTCACCTCTGTCCGCAGATCACTTGATCACCACAAACTTGCCAGAGGTCTGCTCGCCGTCCGGAGTTGTCACAACGTAGAAGTAGATTCCGGAGGCGATATCCTGTCCGCTGCGAGTGACCTGAAACCACTCCGTCGAATAGACGGGGTCGTCGTGCTCGATCGTCTGGACCAGCTGACCGGAATAGGAGTAGATGCGGATGGTGCAACGCTTCGGTAACGCGTAGAAGCCGATCCTCTTTTCCACATTCCCGGAGCCCTGGAATCCGGAGCGGACGTAGAAGGGGTTCGGCACCACGTGAACCTTGCCCAGCTTGTCCGTGGCCCCGATGTTCTTGACGTGCGCTGTAATGTTAGTTCGACCGCTACGATTACCCTTGTCGTCAACGGAGAGCACCGAGTAGTACCGCTTCTCGCCGATCTTGTACTCCGGATCATCGTCGTTGAACTCGTAGAGGTTCTCCGGATTGACCTGACCCACCCGCACCTCGCCTAAGAGCTTCCAGGGCCCCATGGGGGCGGAACTTCGATAGACCTCGAACTTGGCCACCGGGCCCGTAAGCCGCGGATGCCGGAACTGCTCCACGGATCTCTTCCACGTGATGCGCACAGCCCCGCTCATCGTATTCTCGACATGGATGACGGGCGCTGGCGGGGGCACAGGGATGGTGTAAACACCGTCTTTCGGGTTGTCCTCGGGCCATACCGGAACCTCCGGTTCCCGGCCGAGATAGGCCTCGAAGGCCTTATGAGCAACGTCCTGCACGGTAATCACCTTGGAGTTCACATAGTCGGGATAGCCGAAGTCATCGAGATAGTGCTCGGTCATGACCTCGCCCCCAAGGACGATCTTCCGATTCCAGCTCGGAATTGTTGCCCATTGTGTCTGGGTCTGGCCTCCTTCGGCGAGCTTGCCAGGCTGGCCTCCGTAGCCGACCACCTCCGCAAGTGAAAACTCCAGTCGGTCGCCGTGGTGGAGGGTGTAAGGGCCAAACACAATGTGTTTCTGGCCCGCGTCATTGCTCTGTCGGTAGTTGTAAGCGGCTCTCCCAATCCACCGCTCCGATGGTGGGTTGGGCCAGGTCGTGCTCTCGGGCTTGTAGGTGCCACTCCAACGATTGTCCGGGTTGATGGATTGGTCCTTCATTTTCTGGGAGTTCGTGTTTCCGGTACTCACCTTGTTCGACCAGGGCTGCTTGATGTGGAAGTGTTCGTCGAGCTCGTAGTACTGTCCCTGGTAGGTCGACAGGATGGCCACAGCTTCGGACTCATTGCGTTCGGGATGGTACGGATCGACAATGGCGAGGTGGGTTGTGTCGTAGAACAGGATACAGAAGCCCGGAGCCTGCGGGCTGCAGAGGCCGCCCCCGTTTTCGCCCGTCCGGGCGAAGCGGCGGAAAAGCTCCTTGTTCGGCTCCGGTTTACCGGCCAGATTCGGATCCAGCGCCGTACGCATGTCCAAATTGAAAGCGAGCCAATAGTCGGCGTCCCACCACCCGTTCTGATCGCCCCGGTAGATTCCCCCTTCGTACTTCCAGGTCCCGTAATGACGTTGGTACCCGTACATGGAGGGAGCGAAGCCATAGATGAACAGGACCATGAAGTCGACCAGGGTGGAATCACGCTCGATGGTCTCGGGGTTACCGTCCGTGTCCCCGGTGTACTCCAGAGTGTATTCGTAGATGATGAAGTCATCGTAGTCCGGGTAACTCCAGGCGCGTGAAACCCGCGTTACGGTCACCCCGAGGTTAGTGGCCCACTTGGCAATAATGATTTCCTCTGCCTCATCAGGGTCGTAATTGGGATTGAGGTCACCGTTGGGGAGCAAGGGGAAGTTTTCAATCTCCTGCATCTCCAACGGGAAGCTCCACCTCCCGAAAACCACTTCGGGGGTGCTGGCGCCTACGCCGCCGCAGAAGGAGTAGATGCGATTGGACTTGCCCGGCCTGCCCTTTAGATTGGCGGCCATGTACATTCCTGCGCCGAGGATGTTGTGTTGGCCGCTGTACTCGATGCCCTCCACGACGGTCCTCGAGCGCGACGGCCACTCCATTAGGGGGACACTCGTCTTATTACCTGCTTCACCGGTCATCCACCCACGGCCGATCTCGCCGGTATTGTAGACGGTCTCATGGAGCATCCCGCGGTCGTGGATCCGGTACTCGCGGATCTGAGACCACAAGGACCCCGGCGCCAACAAGAGAAGCGCAACCCCCAAGAACGGCGCGAGACGTTGCTGCACTCCGACCATCGTTCCCTCACCCTCGTACCGTTGCGAGTTCTCAGAGATTGAAAATAATCCCGACACGATAATGGCGCGGTTCGTTGCGGAGCAGGAAGAACTCCTGGTTGGTCACGTAAGGGGAGTTTTCTGCGCCCCGGTAATTGAACAGGTTCTTGCGGTCTTTCTCCCACACCACGACGTTGTATTCGTCTCGGAACGTGCGATAGTAGTGGTAGAGCCGCTTGTTCAGGAGGTTAAAGACCTCCAGATAGACGGATGCGCCCGTATTGCCGAAGCGAAAACGCTTTTCGACGCGGGCACGGCTTTCCACCTCGTCCGGCGTCCTCTTGTTGAAGCGGAGGCCGAGTCCCTTCTCATCCCAAGTGTAAGGCCGACCCGTCAAGTAGCGGAGGGTAAGGCTCAGCGCAATGTTACCGACCGGCCGGTGGCCAAAGAACACGGGTCCGAAGCGGGCTGGAGTAAGAAACCGGATGTCGGCTACCGCCTTGTGCGTGCGGTCATAGTCGAGGTAAATGTCCTCGGGGCTCGGCAAGATTACCCGCTCCTGTCCCTCCGGAGGCCTTTCGAAGTAGGTCACGGGCGCGTCCAGGGCGTTGCTACTTTTCCCTTTGGCCGACTCGTAGTTGTAGCGGAGGGAGCCGCGCAGCAGGCCGGTTTTCTTCTCCAGGCTTATATGGAAGCCCTTGATATCCGCGTAGTCCCGGTTGACGTAGGTCTGATAGACACTCTGCTGCTCATCGTAGTAATAGGCCGTCTCGACCAGGTCCGTCACGTCCTTGTAGTAGGCACTCACGTCGAGGTAGAAGCCAAAGGGCATGGAATGGACCAGCCCCACGTCGTAGGCTTTGGTGTTCTCCGGCCGCAGACGAGGGTTGCCAAGAATCTGGATCTCGTTAAATCGGGTCACCTGGTTGTAGTAGATTTGGTTGAAGTCCGGTCTCTGGGTGAAGGTGCCGTAATTGAGGTGAAAGACTGCGTTCTCCGAGACCGGAAACGAGATGCCTATCCGAGGCTGAAGCCGGAGGTAGAGCCGAGTCTTCTCCTTACGCGCAAGCTCCGGGTCGTAATACTTCCCCCTCTCGCGATAGGGAAGCGATGGATCGTAATGGGGATTCCGCAAGGGGGAGTATATGTCGGCATAGTACCGCGTATTCAGGTCGTAAAAGTCCAGTCGGAGGCCAACATTGGCGATCAGGCCCTGGAACTCCATCTTGTCCTGAACGAACAGCGCGCCTTCGTACGGGTTCGCGTGGAAGGACAGGATGCGATCGCTGCCTTCCTGCGTGAAATTGAATCTCCAATCGGCTCTGAGATCGTAGTAGAAGAACTGGAGTCCTGCTTTTAGAAGATGGGAACGCGTGACCTGGCTTGTGAGGCTCGTGTTCACAGAGTAGGTGGCAGATAGGTCCCGGCCTCGACTGCTTGTGTGCACTCTCCCCACGCGGTGGAAAGAAGGTCCTGTGTAGTCTACCCAGTTCCGGTTGTTGGAGTAGTCGTAGAGCAGTTGTCCCTGACGGAGGAGTTCGACGTCCTGTTCGAAACGATGCCCGAAATAGTTGAGCTTAAAGTCGAGAAACGTGTTCACGCTGAAGATGTGCTGGTAGTCTATTCCGAGCTGCCGTGACACGGAGAGGCGTTTCGGCACGCTCAGGGTTCGGTCGAAGGTCCACCACTCGAAGTTGCTGTCGAGGTAATTCTCGAAGCCTCGATCGTACGTAAAGGACACACGCCACCGGTTGTCGGGATTAGGCCGGTGGGTGAGATTTCCCATCACCTGCCAGTCCAGATCAGGGTAGGGGGTAGGAACCAAAGGATTGACCAGATTGTGCCTTGCCGCCAAGAAAAGTCGGGTATTCTTGGACAGGGGACCGCCGGAAGAGAGATCAATGCGATAGTCCCAATTGTTCTTGTACTCCAAGCCGGCCTCACGTACGGAGAGAAGCCACCAAGTGCGCGCGAGATTAGCCATGCGCAACGAGTCCTGGTGGTTCAGCGGATTGGGGGGCCAGACGATGCGAGGCGGCAGGTACTTCGTTACGCCGTACCCCACATCCCATAGAGGTTTGCCGGGATCGGTCGGGTTCTCCTTCAGCCACTCCTCGGAGTCGTTGAGCTGGTTGAACCATTTCAAGTTGGCCGGGGAGTAGAGGCTACCGCCCCAGCTCTTGTAGTGGGGTAGAGTGGCGGATAGTTCGAGACGCGTCTCCCAAGCGTCTTTGCCCTCTTTGGTGACCATATTGACTACGCCGGACTGCACATTGCCGTACTCCGCGCTGAACCCAGAGGTGTAGACCTCCACTTGTTCAAGGCCAATCACCATGGGCTGAAAAGCCCGTTCGTTGTTCAGGGGATTCACGATGGTGCCGCCGTTGATCAGGTAGAGGGATTCTCCGATGCGCCCCCCTCGGAAGTGGTCGTCGATCACGTCGGCCTGCAGATCCAGGATATCCGTGATGTCTGCGACCCCTGCCACACTCATCACTTCGTCGACCTGGTAGGTCTGCCGAGTTGCGGTGAGGTCAGCCTCGACTTTCGTCGGCCGGTAGGCGGTCACCACGAGTTCCCGGCCTACGATGGCCTGAGGCTGGAGCTGGAAGTCTAAGCGCGTGGTCCTATCGATAATCACCTGGACCCTTTGGCGCCTCTCCTTCGCGTAGCCGATGAAGGAAGCCTCGACGGTGTAAGTGCCCGGAGGTACGTTCAAGATGACGTAGTGGCCGTTCTCATCTGTAGCGGCTCCGAGAGGCCATTGCATCGGACGCTCCTCCTCTCCGGACCAGTAGGCGACCACCACGACGTTGGCGCCCGGAAGGGGCTCGCCTTTCTCCCGGTCCACTACCCGCCCTGCGATTTTACCTGTCTCCGCCGCTTGCAGACGGGCAGCAAGGACGATTAAGGTCATTCCCAGGCTGAGGATTCGAACGTACATCGATTGCCTGCGCAGTGCCATCTCCGCCTACCTCCCTGACTTCGTCGCCTCCTCCCGGCACGAGGCAGGGGCGACAAGGTTCTCGAGGATGATTCGCCTGCCCAACGAACGATTCAGATCCCTTTACCTCTCCGCGATTAGCCCGAACAGCTCAGGAAGCCAGAGGCTGAGCTGAGGTATGTATGTCACGAGGAGCAGGCTGAGTAGCATTGCCGCGTAGAAGGGCAACAACGGCCGAATCGCTTCCACGAGGCTCAAGCGCGCCACCCCGCAACCCACAAACAGCACGGCTCCTACCGGCGGCGTACAAATGCCGATGCATAAGTTGAGCACCATCATGATCCCAAAGTGAATGGGCGACATGCCGATCCGCAGGGCTACGGGAAGGAAGACAGGGGTGAAGATCAGCACAGCCGGTGTGGCGTCCATGAAGGTCCCAACCACGAGGAGGATCAGGTTCATCAACGCCCGGAGGGTCACACGGCTGTCGGTCAAGTTGAGGATGGCCGCCGTTACCGTTTGCGGCACATTTCTGTACGCAAGCACCCAGGATAGAGCCATCGATGTCCCAATCACCAATAGGACGACAGCGCTTGAGGTCGCAGTGTCCGTTAGAATTTTCGGTAGATCGCGCGGCTTCACCTCGCGGTAGACCAGGATTGCCAACAGCGCCGAGTAGAGAACGGCAATCGCTGCCGCTTCTGTGGCCGTGAACAGACCAGCTACCATGCCCCCCACGACTATCACCACCAAGAGCAGGCTCAGCAGGGCATCCAGCAGCTTGCGGATCGCCCACGAAAGAGCAGCTCTGGCTGTGCCCCGGTAATCCCAGCGCACAGCCAGTATCGCTGCCGTCCCCATCAGGAGAAATCCGGTGAGGATTCCTGGGATGTAGCCCGCCAGAAACAACGCCGCGACGGAGACGCCCCCGCTGGCCAGCGAGTAAACGATCAGGATATTGCTCGGAGGAATCAGGAGCCCCTTGGTGGCGGAGGTCATATTGACCGCCGCGCTGAACCCACGCTCGTAGCCTTCGCGGTCCATCTCCGGGATCATGAAAGAGCCGATAGCTGAGGTGGCGGCCACCGCTGACCCCGAAATCGCCCCAAAGAGCATACATCCGAGAATATTCACGTATACCAGCTCCCCAGGCAACGCGCCAACCACCACCCGCGCGAAATCGATCAGGCGACGCGCTATGCCACCCTGGGCCATCAGCCGTCACGGGAGGATAAAGAACGGAATGGCTACGAGGGCGAAGCTGTCCAGGCCTGTAGCTACCTTCTGCGCGACCTGAGTGACGGCTGGAAGGGGTGGCATGGTGACGGACAGGGTGCAAGCTGTAGCCACGCCGATCGCGACAGCAATCGGAACGTTGAGGAGAAGGCACAGACCGAAGACGAAGATCAGGATTAGGGTCGAGATGTCCATCCGCCGTCCTCAGGCGTTCCAAAGGGGACCGTTGCCTCCCAGGGGAATGGAGTGGCATCCAGAAGAAGACGGTCCAGCTCGCCCTACGGAACGCCGGAGCTGGCTGATGCCCGCTTTTCATCCCGCTCCCTCCCTGGTCTTCGGCTGGACTGCTTCGATCGCGGAGTGGCTACGAATCTTCGAGACCGTTTCCATTAAGTGGCAGAAGGAGTACAGAACGAAAAGGATGCCGGCAATGGGCAGCGCCAGATAGACGTAACCCATCTTCACCCTGAGGGCCGCCGAAATTTGGTTGAGACGGAGCGAAATGTAGACAAGCCTCAAGCCACCGCGGATGAGAACCGCAACGGCGAACCCGATTATGCTGAGGTGGGCCAGAACTTCGGCGGCAAGCTTGGCCCGCGTGGGAAGACGGCTGGTCAGTGCGTCCACGCCCAGGTGGGCCTTCTGCCCCAGGGCATAGGCACCGCCCAGTAAGCCAATCCAGATCAAGAGGAAAGTGGCCAGCTCCTCGGTGAACGAACTCGGCCGCCGGATCACAAATCGCGCCATCACTTGCCAGCTCACGTCGACCACGAGAATCGCCATGAGTACGGCCAAGAATCGGGGGAGCAGGAGATCAATGGTCCCGAGCGCCCGGTTCACGGTCTTTGCCCCTTTTTTCTCCCGTCACCGCGGGGCAATGCCCCGCTCACGGCGCAGCCTCGGCCACTGCCTTTTGAGCGGTGTCCTCGTCTGGATGTCGCTGTTCAAGATACGCCAGAGGATGGCTTTCTTCTGGCGCGGCTGCACTGCGAATTTCTTCGACAAGCCGGTACAAGTCGTGGTGCGAGTGTCTCAGTTCCTCGTACAGGACTTGCACCCTCTGGCGGAAAGACTCCACGTCGGGAACGATCACCTGAACACCGGCTCGACGGACGGCGGCTAGATCCTGTTCGACCGCGGTTGCCCAGAGCCTTCTTTTATAAGCCACAGATTCCTCAGCGGCCTGCTCCAGCCACCGGCGCTCAATGGGCTGGAGACGATCCCAAGTGTGCGTGCTGATCACCAGTGCGTCTGGAGGAGAAGAGTGCCCGTCGAGGATCAAATACTTACACATTTCGAAGTGGCGAGATTCATAGAAGGTGGGGATGTTGTTCTCCGCGCCGTCTACCACACCCTGTTGGAGGGCTGTGTAAAGTTCCCCGAAGGCGATCGGCGTCGCCGAACCGCCGAGGGTGTTGACCGTGCGGATCGACCAGTAGCTCTGCATCACCCGGATCTTCAGGCCGTGCAGGTCTTCCGGCCGCAGGACCGGCCGGTTGACAAGGTAAAAGTTGCGGGAGCCCGTCTCGTAGTAGCACAGCCCCCGAAGCCAATACCGTTCGCCTTCAAGAAGGAGACGTCTGCCAAGGGGCCCCACCAGTACGCGCCACTTGTGCTTCTCGTCCACGAACAGGTAGGGCAGGCTAAAGACGGCCCTCGAGGGGACAAAGTTTTCGAGTACGCTGGAGGAAACTTTGGCCAGGTCAAGGGATCTGACCTGGAGGGATTCGAGGTATTCCCGTTCTCCACCGAGTTGACCCGCTGGGAAGATGTCCAGCCGCAGGGCACCGTGCGACAAAGCTTCCAGTCTGCTCCCCAGATAAGCCATCGCCTGATGGACTGGATGCCGGGTGTCCAGCACATAGGCCAGCTTGAGGACCCGCACCGTACCGCCCTGGTTACAGCCGGCCAGGAAGAGCGATAAGAGGAGCGCACCACATTTGCGAGCTCGCGCGACCATCGCTTCCGCTCAGTCCATGAGCATCCCGCCGTTCACCTCGATTGTCTCGCCCGTAATGTAGCTGGCGTGCTCGGAAGCCAGGAAAACGACGGCTGCCGCTACCTCGTCCGGCGTCCCTTCTCGTCCCAGTGGGATTAGCTCGAGGAACCTTTGACGAACCTCCGGTGCAGTGAACTTGTCGTGATAGGGGGTCGTGATGACTCCCGGGTTAACGGCGTTCACCGTGATGCCCGTCCGGGCGAGTTCCTTGGCAAGCCCCTTGGTAAAAGCGATGACTCCTGCCTTGGCGGCCGAATAGTGGGTGGCGCCGAGGCCGCCGCCATTACGCCCCGCGATGGAGGCGATGTTGACAATGCGGCCCCAGCCCTGCTTCTTCATCGTTGGCAGGACTGCCTGGCTGCAGAGAAATACGCTTTTCAGATTGAGGGCGATCACTTCATCCCAAAGCTCTTCCCGCATGTCGGCGATCAGGCAGCGTTCCACAAGGGAGCCGGCGTTGTTCACGAGGATGTCGATTCGTCCCCCGAATCGCTCGAGCGTGGCCTGAACCAGACGATCGACCTCCTTTTTCTGGGTTACGTCGGCCCGCATCGCCTCTGCTCGGGCCCCGATCTTGTAGAGCGTCTGCACAACGTTGTAGGCTTCCTGCTCGCTGTGGCAATAGTTAACGACCACGGCCGCGCCGCATCTGCCGAGCTGCAGCGCAATGGCCCGACCGATACCCGTCGCCGCACCTGTGACAATCGCCACCCTTCCTGCCAGCTCTATCTTCACTGGCTATCTCCATCCGCCCCGAAGTCTGAGATTCTTCTTGCGGATCCGAAGTCGATCCTTGTCTTCTGGCGAAGAATCCCTTTCAGAAACAAGATGCAGTCGCCTTCGGGCGTTAATGCCGAGCGAAACGCGTCGATCTGCAGGTCACGGCCGTTGAGCCGGACGTGCGTGCACGGCGCCGACCATCCGCGAATGCGAAACACAGGGTTGAAGGCTGGCCTCTCGGGCGAAGCCAAAAGGATGACGGAGCCCTCCCATGAGTCAGATTCCCGCCTGGGGTTAGCCTGGAGCATGTACGCGCGCTCGCGATGGCTGTACCCGGTACACTGCAATCCCTGCAGGCAGGTGAGGGGAGGAGGGTCCAGCCAACTCCGTGCGGAAGCGGAAGCGATTTGGCCTGTCCGCGTCGTGTCGGTGCCCACGAGCATTAGCCAGACCGTGGGGTACCGCTCGCAATCCACGTCCGCCTGGATGTAACCGATGCTCCCGTGGTAGGGCCTGTCCAGTCCTACCGCGTTGAACCCATCGATCCGCCACTTATTCACGGGCCAGTGCCCCCGCTGGCCGTAGTCTTCGATGACCTGGCTACCGATGGTTATCGTCTCTGGCCGCACGCCCGGCAGGAGTTCCGAGCGCAGGGAGAACACGAGAAACGGTTTGGGCCGCTCCCGGAAATGGACCTGGAAAAGGAAATCTTGCCACTCGACAAGAATACGACGATAAAGCTCCGGATCTCGGGAGAGCTGCGTGTTCGAATATTCCTCGCCCTTCAGGTTGCCGAGGGTGCAAAATTTCTCCTCGTACAGCTGTCGTGGCTGCACTCCTGGCGGATTGACCAGGATCGCTTCGCTTACCTCGTGACGAGCGGAGCGATTTGCCCAAAGCTGTACCTCTCGAACCCCGACGCCGTCCGGGTAGAACGTGTAGTACTCATCGACCCACTCGTTGTAATAGATCCGGTCGTGAGGGTCGGAGAGGGCGTACCGCCATCGGACAACGGCCCTTGCTTCCGTGGCCTCGAGGACCTCCACCTGCGAATGCCGGCAGTCCTTGTCCTGCATGGGTCCGCAACAGCCCTGTCCCCCACCTCCCCAGGCCTCTACGAACTCGTAGGAGTACGCTGCCTGGTCCAGATCCCACCAGGGGACGTAGCTGGCGCCTCGCCAGAAGACAAATCGGGCCGGGAGGTGAGGAAAGAGGAGTTGCACCGCCTCATCCACGGAGCCGCCGTAACTGTAAGGGCCGGAGATTACCGCGAAGGTGTCCGGGATCGCCGGATCGATCTTCGTAAAGCGCTGGGCGAATCGGCCAAGGGAGCGCCCGTGCTGGTCCAGCAGGTTGCACTCGATTCGATAGGGGCCTTCCGGCAGGTTACGGAGAGAGTCGATCGAAAAAGCAGGCCCCATTTGGCGGAATGGCTCCAGGTCTGCAAGGCATGTCTCCAGAAGCGGCACGCTTAGACCCTCCCGAAAGAGGCTCAGCCGCAGACGAGCTCCCTGCCAGATGTCGCCGCCGACCCTCAAGCGCAATTGGACCGGGCGTGTACGGATTCTCCGCGAGTAGAACGGCTCGAGGTCGAACTCCACAAAGGGCGGAACCCGCACCACGTACGTGGAACCGTACAGAATCTCCCCGGAATCGAAGGCCAGGAGGTTAATGCTCAGCCTGTTCTCGCCATCCTCCCAGATCCGGTAAGCCATTTCGACCGTCGCCGTGTCCCCGGCCCGGATCTCGACGGTCTGCCAGTCCGTCGAGGCTCTTCCGGAAGGCGAGAGAGTGGAGGCAGCAATCCGAATCCTGCGTAGCGCCTCCTCGCCTGCAGAGATCCGGAGACGCAGGGGGTTGGTCCCGAAAAGGGAGGGGCTATCCATGGGGCCGTAGGAGTCTTGCGCGTCTGGGAACGCGATTTCGTGAACCCAGACGCCTGTTTCCCCGAAGACCAGATCACCGAACTGGATGGGTTCGTGGAAGTGGCCGGGTGATTCCCGGATGGAATCGAACACGTACACCCACGCGCTGTACTCGGTTGGATAGGCCGGTTCTGGAACCGCTGGCTCGAAATACTCCGGCCTCTTGGGAGCTGGTTGCCGGACCCTGCACAGGTTGATTCCCCAGGTTGTCCCTCTGGGGGGCTCTGCGAGTCCGAAAGAGGAAAACGCGATGGCGATCTCTGCGATCCAGGCTGAATCACCGAGGGAGGTCCGTGCTCGCCAGAAGCCGTTCCAGGAGACGTCGAAATCACACGTTCGGGAGCCAGGGATTCGACGGAAGCACTGCTGGTCGAACTGAACTCCGTTGGGGTTCAGCACGAAGTGGTGGTAGCTGCGATGGTTGTGGTCGACGTCGAGGAAAATCTCTATCCTGTCGTCCCAGAAGATCGCCTCCTGGTCCCAGGCTTCCCATGGCTGGTAGTTACGCTGCATGGATGCAGGAGAAGGCTCAAGACAGACGAAGCCGAGGTAGAGGTTTTCCTCGTCGTAGGCGAGGTAGGCAGTCGTCTGGTGGCGCGCAGGTCTCGGGCCCTGGGAGCCTGTCAACGTAAAACCGGATACGGAGGCAGCTTTTTTCCACGCCTCGTCGTCCAGACGGCCGTCAAGGACCGGGGCCTGATCGATTCGAGGGCAATGCAATGTTTGGATGCCCCGGCTCACCAGGGGCGAGACCGCACCCCAGCCTGTGCCGACGAGAGCCAACAACGAAATGGGCAACAGAGGAAGAGGTTTTGGGCTGAGCGTACAGAGCATATGGCCACTTGTTCGTGTAGGGCCGAGCGGAATTCCAGGTTATTCCCTGGGGTCCGAGTGAAGGATACCGCTTTTCTGGAGAAAGATGCGCGCATGCTCCTCGGCTTTTTCCAGATGCTCCCGCATCGCTTGGTAGGCGCCATCGCCGTCCCGCTTCTCCACGGCTTCGAGGATCCTGCGGTGGTACCGGATAGCCAGGTCAGGGGCTCGCTCTTGCTTGTACGTGTCGGAGATGAAGCGAGGGAGGAGCTGAAAGAGGGGTTCAAGGACAATGGGCACCAGAGGGTTGCGGGAGATGGCCGCCAGCTGGCGGTGGAACTCGATGTCGGCCAGGATCATCTCGTCGGGCGCTCCGTCGAACGTCGCTTCCATGATCGCCAGCTGCTGGCGCAGGATGCGCAGATCTTCGTCTGACCGCTGGCAGGCGGCCAGCCGGGCGACGTCGGGTTCGAGGAACTTCCGCACCTGGACGAGATGCAGATGGCTTTCGGGCCCGCATTTCATCTCCAGCAGGTGCGCGAACGGGTCGACGACGATGGCGGGTGAAAGTTCAGCGACGTAGGCGCCGCTTCCTTTGCGGATTTCCACCAGGCCGCGGGCCGAGAGCATCCGCAGCGCCTCCCGCACGGCCGTCCGGCTTACCCCAAAAGCCTCGCACAGCTCCAGCTCGCTCGGCAGCCGTTCGCCGGGAAGGAATACCTTCCGCAGGATGGCGTCGCGGATCTGTTTCTCGACCTTTAAGCTGAGCGACTCTTCGCGATGGACCGGGACGAAGGGGATTTCCCTCATTTCAGCCCGCGCCGAGGATTCCGTCCCTCCCCCCAACGAAGATCCCTTTTCGATTTCATTCATCGATTCTCCTCAATGCGCCAGGCGCTCCTTTCCGGACGGGAATTGTGCCGAAGCCGCATACGGAATGTTGTATGACAGAATTCTGTATCAATTCTAATTCCCTCCCGGATTCCTGTCAAGTCCTTTCTTCGATCGGGCAAAGTTTCCCGCGAGCAGAGCGCCCGCAATGCGAAACAGTGGGGAAGGAACTGAGCTGCTTCAGGTGGGGTCGCCCCGAAAGGCCACGCCGTCCCCGAAGAGGGGGCGGGGAAAGCTGCGTGGAGCCCGGATCTGGGGCAGAGACCGTTTCGGATACCCCGGGGGCTAAGGCCCCTTCGTGCCGGGGGTCCCAGCCAGGGTAGGGAGAGGTCGCCAGCCGCGGGCCCGAGTGGCTTCCGGAATGCAGTCTACGGTGTCCGCTCCTCGAGAGGACCCGTACGGTCCCTTTCGACCCGCTTCACAAGAGCGTATAGGTCGGGATTGTGCTCGCGCAGCTCATCGTAAAGAGGCTGGACACGTTCGCGAAAGGCTTTGCGGTCGACCGAAACCATTTCCACCCCTGCCCGGATCACCTCCTGCTGATCCCGAGCCATCGCTTCTGCCCATAGCTTCCGGTGATAGTTGGAGGAGGCTTTGGCAGCCGAAACCAGCCACATTCGCTGCTGCTTGCTCAGTTTGCTCCATGTTTCCATGGACACAACGACGACGTCGGGCGGGGAGCTGTGTTCGTCGAGGACGAAATAGCGGCACAATCGATGGTGACCGGCGCTCCGGAAGGTGGGGAGATTGTTCTCCGCGCCGTCCACAAGGCCGCGCTCAAAAGCGTCCGCCAGTTCGCGGAACACGATCGGGGCCGGAGAGGCGCCGAAGATTTCGATCATCCGCATCGACCAGTAGCTGGGGATCACCCGAATGACGAGCCCGCGAAGATCGTCAGGTCCCGTTACCCTCCGGTTGACCAGATAGAAGGAGCGGGAGCCCGTTTCGTAGTAGCAGAGGCCCCGGAGCGAATATCTTGCACAGTCCTCCAAGATCTGCCGTCCGACGGGTCCCTCCAGTACTTGCCACTTGTGCGCCTCATCCTCAAACACATATGGCAGGCTGAAAAGGGCCATTTCTGGCACGAAGTTCTCAAGGGTGCTTGCCGAGACCTTGGCCATATCCAGGGAGCCAATCTGTAACGATTCAACACACTCCCATTCATTGCCAAGCTCGCCGTCTGGGTAAACCTGGATTTTCAGTGTCCCGCGCGAGAGATCCCATACCCTTTGCGCCAGGTACTCCAGGGCCATGTGCACGGGGTGTCCCCTATCCAAGGAGTGGGCCAGCCGGAGGGTCTGGGGAGACCGCCGGCCACAGCCGACCAGGAGGGTCCCTGCCGCGAGCAGAACCAAACTCCGGACGAGTGCTGGGCTTCGTCCCATCTTTCTTTCGACCCCTTGTCGCAGTGCCAAGGTATTTGTCATCAGTCTTGCCAGGTGAAGCGGGGGACGGTCGTCATCCCGAGATATCGGACTGCGGATTGGAAATGTGAAGCGCTGGGCGAGCAGACGCCCACGTAGCTTCAGTCATCCGGACAGACACCGGCTCGAGAAGGCGGAGGCGGCAGCCTTTTCGGGAGGCCTTACCTAAGAGCCGGGTCCCCGTGGTGAGTCGGCCTACGAGCCTTGTGTAGGAGGAGCACCGCAGAACGGGGACTGCAAGATCTTCTCTCGAAGTAGCGTCAACGGCTGTGCCCTCAGACGCTTGGGGTAGGGTTTGGATTTTCCTGAAGAGCCGTCGAGCAGGCTCTAAAGTTACAGAGTGGGCGGACGATATTAGGATCGAGCTTCAGGAAGGGCTGCGCGACAGGACGTCGTAAGCTCTCTCAGCCGGCTGAGAGCACGGAGAGTTGCAAGAGGGGGGTCTGTGACTGAGCAGGGACGCTTGGTTTGCAGGAGTTAAACAGGGAGGTTGAACCATGAGTCTGCGCATCATGCACAACATCGCGGCGATGAACGCCCACCGGCAGTTGCTGATCTCGGACAGCATGCTGAGCAAGTCCCTGGAGCGTTTGTCGTCGGGCTACCGGGTGAACCGCGCAGCCGATGACGCGGCCGGTCTGGCGATTTCGCAGCGCATGCGAGCCAAGATCGTCGGCCTGCAGCAGGCCAGCCGCAATGCCAGCCAGGCGGTGAACCTTGTGCAGACCGCCGAGGGGGCGATGAACGAAATCCACAACATGCTCACCCGGATGCGCGAACTGGCGGTCCAGGCAGCCAGCGACTCGGTGAGCGACACCGACCGCGAGGCCATCAACGCCGAGTTCGAGGCGCTGCGCAACGAAATCGACCGCATCGCAAGTGTGACCGAGTACAACGGGGCCAAGCTCATCGACGGATCCTATCAGGGCAACACGGTCAGCACGGCCTCGTCGGCCTACACCGTCGATAGCGTCGTGAAGATCACGCTGACAGGCGCCGCCGACGGCACCTACACCTTCGCGGATGCGACGGGGAACACCATCTCCCTCACCAACGGGACGGTGACAGAGACGGTAACCCTCAGCAGCGCTCCGGCCACGGGGACGACCACCGTGCTGAACTTCTCGACCCTGGGCGTGCAGGTCGAGATCAACTGGCTCTACAATGACCGTGAACTGGACGGCAAGACGATCATTGTCCAGTCGGGAAGCGGCGGTGTGTTCCAGGTTGGCGCGGACAACACCGGAGCCAATCGGATCTCCTTCAGCATCGGCGATCTGAAAGCGACCGGCTCCAACCTGAATCTGAGCGGCGTCACGCTGGCCACCCGTTCCGGGGCTCAGTCGGCTATTGACGCCATCGATGCCGCGATCACCTATGTGAACGAGGCCCGCGGCGACCTCGGTGCCGTGCAGAACCGCTTGACCTACACCATCGCCAACGTGAACAATGCCGTGGAAAACCTGCAGGCGTCGGAGTCCACGATCCGCGACGCTGACTTCGCCGAGGAGATCACCCAGTTCACCCGGGCGCAGATCCTCGTACAGGCGGGTACGGCCATGCTCGCTCAGGCCAACGTGGCCCCGCAGGCGGTCCTGCAGCTGCTCGGCTAAGCCGGCCATCTGACGGTGTGGGAGGGGCGGAGGCCCT
This sequence comes from candidate division KSB1 bacterium, assembly GCA_034506315.1. Classification (GTDB taxonomy): domain Bacteria; phylum Zhuqueibacterota; class Zhuqueibacteria; order Oleimicrobiales; family Geothermoviventaceae; genus Zestofontihabitans. The sequence continues at coordinate 17,262 of JAPDPT010000016.1, forward strand.
CTGGCTTTTCGCCCCTCCCTCTGTTCGATGGGCTCCTGCAGGCTTGAGGTGGTAACGATGCAGGCCCAAGGCATCACGAACAAGGTCGCCGAAGCCCCTGTGGTTGTGGTAGAACCCCCTGCTTCTATCCTGCCACCTTCGAGGCGGGAAGAAGGGGCCGTCTCCACCCTCTCTTTGGATGAGGTCCTACTGGAGGCTTCAGACCGTGGTTCTTCGCAACGCCCCCCGGAAATCTCGGAATTGCAGGAGGCCGCGGAGGAAGTTGCCAAGCGCATCGAAGAGGTGGTGCGGAGCCTTCAGCGGGATCTCCACTTTGAAGTGCACAAAGAAACGGGCATCCTGTACGTCAAGGTCACCGACGCGAGAGACGGCAAAGTTCTCCGCGAGCTGCCCATGAAGGAACTCTTGGATACCCTTGCTCGCCTCGACAAGATCGCGGGACTCTTTCTCGATGGCAAGGCATAGGAGTCCGTCCGACCCTACTTCCGTTCGACCAGCGCAAGCCCAGGCGTACAGTGAACTTGCTAAGATGTCCCGAGGTGCCTTCGTATGCTTACCCAGGGCGTGTCCTTCGGCGGACTGATCAGCGGACTCGATACCCAGCGGATTATCGAGCAGCTGATGGCTATCGAACGCCGGCCCGTCGATCTTCTCACGCGCCGCCAGAACCAGTATGAGGACCTCCTCTCGGCCTGGAGAGAGGTGAACTCGAAGCTTCTCAGTCTCCGGAGCGCGGCTGAAAGTCTTCTGGAGGCTCAGGATTTCGGTCTGTTCAAAGCCTCCTCCGAGGACGAGGACCTTGTGTCGGTGTCCGCCTCTTCGTCAGCGCGGCCGGAATCTCACACCGTTCGAGTGCTTTCCCTTGCCCAGGCTCAGAAGCTCTCCTCCCGGATTTTCGAAGCGGCCAACGAGGCCCTCGGCTACGCGGGCGAGATTCTCGTAAACGGCGTGGCGGTTTCCATCGCCGAAAGCTACAGCCTTCTCGACATCCGAGACGCTATCAATGCCGCGGACGTCGGCGTGACCGCCTCCGTTGTCAAGGTGGCGGAGGGTGCTTTCCGACTCATACTCGCCGCGAACGAGACCGGAAGCTCGGGGTTTGCTCTGCTCGATGCGAGCTCCACTAACATTCTCCAGTCCCTCGGCTTCTCGACGGGAGTCGAGCGTGTCAAGAACGAGATCGACGCTGGCGGTGCCGCTACAGACTACTTCGCCAGCCGAAGCGCTTCCATTCAGGCCCTCCTGGGAATGACCCGCGCTCCGAGCGGCACCATCCGGATCAACGGGGTGGCCATCGAGGTCGACTTGGCCACGGATACCTTGGAGAGCCTGAAGGCGAAAATCGACGCGGCGGGCATCCCTGGTGTCACCACCTCCATCACCTCAACAACGGTAGAGGGTGAGGTACGCTACCGGTTGGAGATCCAAGGGGCCTCTGCGTGGGAAGACAGCGACAACGTACTGGAAGCTCTCGGTGTCTTGCAGGCCGACTTTTCCCAGGGCAGCCAGCAGGTCCTGACCGGTTCTGTGGCCAACCGCGGCGCCGACGGCCTAACCCCGATCACCGCTTCTACCCGATGGTCGGAGATCTACGGGGCAAATGTACAGGTCGGGGACACCATAACGGTCATAGGAACCGACCACGAGGGGAACCGAGTCTCCGGGGTGTACACGATCAGCGATACGGGCGAGACCCTGCAGAACTTCCTCACCTATCTGGAGACGCTCTTCGGCGGGAAAATAACCGCGGGGATCGACGCAACCGGTCGGCTCACGATCACGGACAAGCAGGTTGGAGAGAGCAGGCTTTCTATCCGATTGACCGAAAACAATGAGGGTGGAGGGAATCTGAACTTCGGGACCCTCAAGGTTTCGGCGTACGGATACTCGATCCAGCTGGCCGCCGGGCAGGATGCGGAATTTGAGATCGACGGCGTACGCCTTGTTCGCTCGACCAACGTGGTGACAGACGCGATCGATGGACTGACCCTGACGCTGCACAAAGCCGACGAGGAAACCCCAGTCAACATTTCCGTGACGCGGGACCTGGATGCGGTGAAGCAGCGAATCCGGGACTTCGCAAACCGCTACAACGAGATCGTCTCTTACATCAACGAGCAGTTTACTTACAATCCGGAGACCCAAAAGGCTGGGACCCTTTTCGGCGACGCCACGCTGCGCACCATCCAGTCGACGATCCGGCGGGTTTTGGTGGAGTCGGTCAAGGGACTTCCCAGCAACCTCAATGCGCTGGCCCAGATCGGGATTTCCACGGATCGGCATGGCCTGATCCAGATCGATGACGCCAAGCTGACCAAGGCCCTCGAAGAGGACTTTGAGGGGGTGGTGCGGCTGTTCATAGGCCGGGGCAGTGCCAGCGACTCCGACATTCAGGTACTCTCCTTCGACAAGTACACGAAACCCGGTACGTACGACGTCGTCATTACGCAAGCCGCCACGCGCGCCTCGGTCGTAGGGAGCGTGGATCTCACCTCGGGGCTTATGACCGACACGGTCCTCACGATCCAAGACTGTCACACGGGATGGGCGGCAACGATCCAGCTGCGGGCCGGGGAGAACATCGACACCATCGTGTCCCGGATTAACGAGGAACTCGCCCGGGAGTACAACCAGCAGCTTTCGAGCTCGGTAGCGAAAACAGCCGGGGGTAGCCCAATCCGTACCTCGACCCTCCTGGTGGACGTAGACACGGGCGCGGATCCTGCTCTTGCCGAGGGTGACGTGATAACAATCTCGGGATGGAACCACGACGGCAGCAGCGTCTACGGAACGTTCACCGTAACGGCGACGAGCACCGTCCAAGACCTTTTGCGCAAGATTCAAGACGCCTTTGCGGGGAAGGTCGTGGCGTCCTTGGACGCCGAGGGGCACATTTTGATCGAAGACACGGTGGCCGGGACCAGTTCTACGAGTCTCACCCTCGTACGCACCCACGGAGGTGAGCAGTTCCAGGACTTCGGAAGCTTCAGCGTCCGCGTGCCGGGCCGGTACAGTCTCGGCATCACGGCGAGCAATGAAAACGGTCACCTCAAGCTTGTCCACAACTCCTATGGCTCCCTGAACGGGTTCAGCGTGGTCGAGGGCAGCGGGCAATTGGGAATTGCAGAAGGTACCTACACGGGTCAGGACGTCACGGGGACAATCAACGGGGAAACGGCCACCGGCAGAGGGCGAGTGCTCACCGGGAACTCGGATCAGACAAATATCGCAGGCCTGGCGATCTTGGTTAAGCTTACTCCCGAACAACTGCTGGCGCAAGGCGAAAACCAGGGCACGGTCACCGTGACCAAAGGTGTAGCGCAGCAGATGAAAGATCTGCTGGACTTCATCACCGATTCGTACACGGGTTACGTTGCAGAACGGCAGGAAGTCCTTCAACAGATCATTGACAATATCCAGGAGCGGATCGACATCTGGGAAGATCGTCTGGCCTTGCGTCGCGTGCAGTTAGAGAATCGCTTCACCCAGCTGGAACGAATGCTGGCCACTCTGAACTCTCTCGGTTCCTATCTCGGTTCCCAGCTGGGTTCCATCTCGCGCCTGCGATAGTCTTCGTAGCGGCAGGGAGAAATCTTGGAGGAGGTTGAATGGCAGCTGCAGTGGGACTCGGAGAGTACAAGAAGGTCCAGGTCGTTACCTCCGACCAGAGCAGACTGGTGGTCATGTTGTACGAGGCTGCGATTCGGCATTTGGAGATGGCCAAGGATTGCCTCCGAAAGGGGGACTGGATCGGCAAAGGTGAGCACATTCTCCGTGCCCAAGACATCCTGATGGAGCTGCTGGGTGCGCTGGACCTCGAAGCGGGTCCCATCGCAAAGAATCTGAACTCTCTGTACCTTTTCATGTACCGCCATCTCAACGAAGCCAACCTGCACAAGAGCGAGCGGCACGTGGATCAGGTCCTCCGCATCCTTTCCACCCTCTGCGAGGCGTGGAAGGAGGCGGCAAGCAAGATTACCCGGGAGGGCGTACCCGAGGCAGAGGTTGGTCAGGCGACGATCGTTGCATAGGGAGTTGCAGATGGTCGCAGGGTACGCCGAGTCCATCGCTGAGTTGCTGCGCGAGCGTCTGGCCGAACAAATCCGCAGCGTGGAGAGACTGCGCGCCGTCGCGGAACGGGAGCGCGAACTTCTGCAAAAGCGAGACCTGGACCGGGTGATTCAGCAGGAGGCGGAGAAAGAGAAGCTCGTGGAGGTTATCCGCCAGCGGGACCGCGAAATCGAGACGCTCCGCCGGGCATGGCAGAAAAACATCGGGCATCCCGCCGCGGGGGAGGTGGAGGCTCTGCTTTCCCGACTCGGCGAGCAGGTCCGACAGCTGATCGAAGTGGAAGGCGATAATGTTACCATTGTCCGGCAGCTGCGTGACGAGGTCGAGGCCGAGCTGCGAAAGCTGATGGGAATGCGCCAGGGAGGTGGATACCCGCCAGCGAACCAAGTCTCAGGTCGGTTTGTGGATACGGAGGCTTGAGGGCCGCACGTCTCTCCAGCCAGGCGCTAAAGTCACAAGTGGATCGTGCCGATAATCTATGGGTAGGGACACAGCGGGTGTGGTGTAGCGAACCAGGTAAGGGAAATCCGATGGAAATTCGCGGTGTAGGACCTTCAAAGGCACCCCAGGAATACCAGCGACCTGCTGATCCGCGGTCCGCTTCGGCGAGGCCGACGACCCAGGCCGAGGACACGGTGCAGATCTCGGAAGAGGCACGACGTCTACTCCAGAACGAGGTCAAGCATTGGCTCTCGGTAGGTCGGCGGGTCGAAGACTTGGCGAACAGCCTGGCAGATCGCCTCCTTCAGGCCGGCCTCGCCAAGAGCCCTGAGGAAGCCAGGTCTTTGTCGGAAAAGGTAGCGGGAGCGCTGGCGGAACCCACAGGCAAGTCTTCCCGGCCTAACCTGGCTGAGATCCAGGAGCGAGTACGCTCCGGTTACTACTCGAGTCCTGGCATCGTGGAGCGGATCGCGGAGAAGATTCTCGGCGAACTGGGTCTGTAGCGTCACCGTCGAACCCGCAGAGGAGGCCCCATCGGACCATGGGTGGGGCCTTCTTGTTTGTAGGGGGGCAGGTGAGGGCTCCTGATGCCCGAATTTCACCGGGGGCTGCGAATTAGCTCTTTCCCCGAGACCATTTGCGCCTTCCAAATCCCAGGCACCTGCAGTATATTCACAAGGTCCAACGGAAGACGAGGTACGGTGGAGATCCGATCGCCGAAAAATGAGGCGGAGCTGGAGGCGGTGTTCGACCTCTGTGCTCTCGCCTTCAGCGGCACGTCGCGCGCGTACTTCTCGCGGAGTGTGCGGAACGATCCCGACTGGGAGCCCTGGCACACGCGCGTTCTCTGCGAGGGCGATCGTATTGTCTCGACCGTTCAGATCTTCGCCCGCGAAATCGCCTTCCACAATGGATGGATCCCCTGCGCGGGGATCGGCAACGTGGCCACCCACCCGGCATTCCGTGGGAGAGGCCTGGCATCATCTCTTCTGGCAGACACCCTCCGTCTGGTGCGACAAAACGGTTACGCGGTGTCGCTCTTATTCACAGGCATTCCGGGCTTCTACCGTCGACTTGGCTACCGTGTCCTCCCCACACGGAGGAATATCCTCCGGTGGCGGGAGGGGGCGGTACCCGGAGGCCGCGGGGTCCGGGCGATGGCTCCTGGGGATTGGCCCTACGTCCGGGACCTTCACGAGAACCATGCGCGTGGGTGTCCCGTCCTGGTGCGTCGCAGCGCCGAGCGCTGGGCGGCTCTCGACAAGAGCGCGATTTCGTATCGTCCTCAGTGGCTGGTCCACGACGCCCAGCAAGGGGTGGACGGCTACTTGCGCCTCGATCGAATCGATGACAGGTGGTGGGTTACCGAGTACGGGGCTCCCTCAGAGGAAATCCTCGATGCCCTATTGGACGAGGCGTTCCGGCGATCGGGCGCAAGCCAGATCCTCGTGGACAGTCTCGATCGAGAGGGGCTGCTGGCAAAAAGTCCCTTCCTGGCGGGCTCGGCACAAGTAGGCGAGCTGATGATCGCGATTCTGGACCGAGATCTTCTCACGCGCTCTCTCGGCCTCTCACAGCCGGAGGAGGTAGACGAATACGTGGAACACCTCTCCCAGCAGGGAGTAGACATGTGGCGAACGGATTTCTTTTAGCGGATCCACTGGGCGTGAGGACGGAATAGGGAGGTGTAGCTCCTTGAGGCCACGGGGCAAGAAGGAAGAGGACCAGATCGCTCCGCACCTGATTGTCGCCGATGCCGCGGGTACCATCCTCGAGGTTCCGGAATTGCTCATGGCCGGAATGGGGATTCGGTGTGTCCACTTGCCGGCCCCGGAGGAGCTCATTCCCTTGCCGTTCGGAAGTAATCTCTACGTGCTGCCTGGAAGGATCCCCATAGGTTATGATCCAGATCGAGACGAGCTGGTGGAGGTTCCGGAGTACGCGGGACGTCCGGTACAGGCGGTAGCGGCGTTTATGGCCCCGGCTCACACATGGATCTATCGGGCGGCGTATCGGAAGACGGCGGACGCCCCGGTCCTTCCGTTGTTCGCCTACGCTGCCGTCGGCTGGCAGGAAGGCGATTATTGGGTAGCTGGGGTTCGTGTGGATCCGGACATCCGGCAGGATCCGGCTCAGTTTAACCTGGCTGAGATCGAGCGCCGGGCGGAGGAAGTCCTGCGGCGTTACGCGGGTAACCGGCTCGTGAGGCACCTGGTCGAGAACTGCGTGCGACGATACGGCTGTCCTGCTGCACGGAACTTCGTCCTTGGCCGATGGGAATGTCCCGTTCCCACCAGTCCCGGCTGCAATGCGGCGTGCGTGGGATGCCTTTCTCTGCAGCCCAGCGGGAGTCCTCCCGCTTCGCAGGACAGGATCGAATTCGTTCCTGCCGTCGACGAGATCGTGGAGTTCTGCGTCCCCCACCTCGAAAGCGCCCCCGAGGCCATCATCAGCTTTGGGCAGGGGTGTGAAGGGGAACCATTGCTGGTTGCGGATGTTCTGGAGGAAAGCATCCGCGAGATCCGGAAGCGCACCCGGTCCGGCACGATTAACCTGAACACCAATGCCTTTGATCCGGAGGCGGTGGAACGGCTTTGCCGGGCGGGGCTGGACAGCATCAGGGTAAGCCTCGCCAGCGCCCAGAACGTCTATTACGAGCGCTATTTCCAACCCCGCGACTACGGTTTCGAGGACGTGCTGGAGTCCATCCGCGTGGCCAAGAGGCAAGGTGTCTGGGTGAGCCTCAACTATTTCGTCTTCCCTGGTTTCACCGACCACCCGGCGGAGATGCACGCTTTCTTCGAGCTCCTGCAGGAACTGCAGCCGGACATGGTGCAAACGAGAAACTTGAATCTCGACCCGGACCTGTTCCTCGAGCAGGTGGTCCGGGATGAGCTGGACGACGCGGAGGCCATCGGGATCCTGAACTGGCTCGAGGCCATGCGCAGACAAGCTCCGTGGCTGCGGGTGGGGTACTTCAATCCGCCGGTGCATCGTCTGCGCGTTCCCGAGGGGGTGGGATGAGCCGTTCGGCCGCCCTTTCGTCCCTGCACCGGGGGCTCATCAGCCGCGTCGACAAAGCGATCCGTGAATACGCACTGGTGGAGCCGGGGGATCGTGTGCTGGTGGCGGTTTCCGGAGGGGCAGATTCTCTGTCCTTAGTGACCCTCCTCCTGGAAACCCGATACCTTGCTCGCTGGGATCTCGAGCTTGTCCCCGTCCACGTGCACATGGGTTTCAAGCCCATCGATCACGAAGGATTGGTGCGGATGCGGGAGCATCTGCAGCGGCTTGGCCTTGAGCTCAGGATCTACGATAGCCAGATCGGCCCTCTGGCGCACTCGGATTTCAATCGCGCCAATCCCTGCTTTCTTTGCGCGAGGTTGCGGCGTCAACGGCTTTTTGAGATCGCGGACGAGCTGGGCTGCGGCAAGCTGGCGTTTGGCCACCATCGGGACGACGTGGTGCAGACCTTTTTCTTGAATCTTCTCTACAGCCGCGAAATCAGCACCATGGTGCCCAAGCAGGACTTCTTCGGTGGACGGTTTTACATCATCCGACCCCTTTACTACGTGGACAAGTGGATGCTTCAGCGTTTTGCCGCCGAGCAGGGGTTTCCGGTGTTCGAGAGCGGCTGCCCGAGCTCGGGTCGCACGGAAAGGGACCGGCTTGCGGAGCGGATCCAGCAGCTCGTCGAGGGGAATAAGCAGCTCTACGACAACATCTTCAAGGCTCTTCACCGCGTGAAGCTGGACTACCTGCCTCGCCAACAGCCTGGGGGATTCCGCTAAAGTCCTCGGCGGTCGGGTAAATGTTAGGAAAGCACGGAGGCGTCAATGAGTCCTGAAGAGATGAGGGTAGTCGAGGCCTTCCGCCGTGAGTTCGGCACAGCCCCGGAAGTGGTCGCCAGCGCTCCTGGCCGAGTCAATCTGATCGGTGAGCACACCGACTACAATGAGGGCTTTGTGTTTCCGATGGCTGTGGACCGGCGGATATGGGTCGCCGGGAAGCGCTCATCTTCGGACACGATACGGCTCGTTAGTCTCAATGGGCTGGGTTCTTGCGAGGTGCCCGTAGCCAGGCTGGAACGTTCAGGCTCCTGGGCAGACTATCCGGTTGGAGTGGTTTGGGCCCTGCAGAGACGAGGAATCTCGGCGGAAGGCTTCGACGCAGTCTTTTTCGGGACGGTGCCCATTGGCTCCGGACTCAGCAGCTCAGCCGCGCTTGAGGTGGCAACCCTTTACCTCCTACTGGGCTTGTGGGAACTGGAACTCCAGCCCAAGGATCGACCCCTCGTCTGCCATGAAGCCGAGACGGGGTTTGTGGGCGTCCGCTGCGGGATTATGGACCAATTCATTTCCGCACTTGCTGCGCAGGACCACGCCCTCTTCCTGGACTGTCGCACTATAGAGTACGAGCAAGTTCCACTTCAGCTGGGCTCCCACTGCATCGTGATCACGGACTCGAAGAAGAAAAGGGGGCTCGTCGACTCGGAATACAACCGCAGACGGCAGGAATGTGAAGAAGGAGTCCGATTGCTTCAGGAGGCGGGCGAGAAAGTCAAGGCCCTGCGCGACGTTACCCAGGAGATGCTCGAAGCTCACGCCCACCGCTTGCCGGAAACGGTTCTGCGGCGCTGCCGACACGTGGTGACGGAGAACTACCGGGTCCTCAAGAGCGTGGAGGCTCTTGCCCGCAGCGATCTGGAGGAGTTCGGGGCGCTGATGAACGAGTCCCACGATAGCCTCCGACAAGATTATCAGGTCAGCTGCGAGGAGCTGGATCTCCTGGTGGAAACGGCGCGCGCAGCCCCGGGCGTTTTGGGGTCGCGTCTTACCGGCGCCGGATTCGGAGGTTGCACAGTCACACTGGCCCGCCAGGACGCTGTGGATGAGCTAATCGGGCGCAGCACAGAGGCCTACCGCCGTCGTTTCGGCTACGAGCCGGAGTTCATGGTCTCCACCGCGTGCCGGGGGGCGGAGTTCCTCCGTCTCTAAGGTTAGACCCTTGCAGGCTTGCGGATTCTCGTCGCGAATGGGGTCCTCGATGTCCGCCAGACGCAGGGTAAGCTGTGGCTCAACCTGATTTCCCCTTCGCCGGGCGGGAGAAGCCACAGATTATGATGGAATCGGCCGGGGGATCCACCTCTTTTCCCAACTTCCGGAAATTCCTGTGCCCCCGTTTGCAGCGATAGGAACACTCGTAACCCCTGCAGCGAGGGGCAGTCCAGGATCTACAGAGTTTCCCGCAACTTGTACGGGGCCAGAAATCGGGGTCTTGTGGCACGGGTTTGGCGGAAGGTCGCGGTACAAGCGGATCAAGCCCGACGCAAGGAGCGGCAAAGAGGAGAAGGTCCGTGAGCAAGGTATTGGGGACCTGCGGTTTCTGTGGGTGCGGCTGTGGCGTCTTTTTCGAGGTCGAGAACGGGAGGGTGATAGGGGTTGCCCCTCAAAAGGCCCACCCGGTGAGCGCGGGGACGCTGTGCTTCAAAGGATGGAATGGGTTTAAGGCGCTTCGCCATCCGGAACGTCTCAGACGCCCGCTTTTGCGCCACAACGGCCACTGGCGCGAGGCGAGTTGGACAGAAGCTCTCCAGTGGGTTGGCCAAAGGTTTCGAGAGGTACTTGGGAAGTACGGCCCCCAGGCCGTCGGGGTGATCGGATCCACGAAGATTACGAATGAGGAGGCGTATCTGCTGGGCCGTCTGGCCCGAGCGGGCTTGGGCACAAACAACGTCGATACGGCAGTCAGGCTAACCCATGGACCCACCCTGGCGGTCCTGTCGCACGCGTGGGGTCGTCTCGGACCCACGGCGCGGATCACGTCCGTTCAGGAGAGTGATACTATCGTTGTGCTGGGGGAGAATCCGAAGGATCAGGCGGCACGGCTCGGTTCCTATCTTCTGCGGGCGGCCAAAGACGGGGTCCCCTTCGTAGTCGTAGACCCCCGAAAGACGGACCTGGCCAGCTTTGCGACGGTGCACCTGGCCGTGCGCCCAGGTACCGACGCCTTGCTCCTGTCGGGGATTCTGCGGGAAATCGTGACCCGGGGCTTGCAGAGAGCCGAGCCGGACAATCTCGCTGACCTATCGAGGCTTGCCGAGCCCTACACGTTGGAGCGCGTGACGGCCGAGTGTGGGGTAGCTGCGGAGGACGTGCGCCGAGTGGCAGACCTTCTGGGTAAGGCAAGGCGTCCCCTCGTCCTCTATGGGCCAGGGGTTACAGGTCAGGTGAACGGGACAGCTGCCGTCGCACTAATCTTGGATCTCCTCCTGCTTCTCGATGCCTTTCGCCAGGACTGGGTAGGATTTCTTCCCGTTTACCATTCCGCGAACGAGAGGGGGGTCTGCGATTTTGGACTTCTGCCCGACCGTCTGCCCGGCCTGCAATCCCTGGCAGATGAGCAGATTGTGTCCCGGCTATCGCGGGAGTGGGGAAGGGATGTCCCCTCCTGGCCAGGCAAAAGCTTTGGCGAAATGCTTCGCGCCGCAGCCTCCGGCGAGCTCAAAGCCCTGTACGTGGTCGGAGAAAACGTCGTAAGGCTCTGGCCCAACCCCAATGGGGTACGAAAGGCGCTTGAGAATCTCGAGCTTCTGGTCGTCCAGGACCTCTTCTTGACGGAAACAGCGCAGCTTGCCCACGCCGTCCTGCCGGCCGCAGGTTACTACGAGAAAGAAGGGACGGTGACCAGCCTGGAGGGCAGGGTCCAGGTTGTGCGGCGCGTAGTAGACCCACCGGGTGAAGCGCGGCCCGACGTTCAGATCTTCCTGGATCTGTTGGATGCGCTGGGGCAGAAGGTGGAGTTGAGGAACGCGGCTGAAGTTTTCTCTCGAGCCGCCCAGTTGGTTCCGGGCTACTCGGGCCTGACGTGGGAGCGGGTAAGCGCGCCCGGAGGGGCCCTGGTGGACGCCGAGGACCTGTGGAAAGGGGCCCGGCCTTCGCTCCTGATACCGGACCTTAAACCCCCTGCGGAAAGACCGGATGCCGACTTCCCCTTGCTGGGCTTCCTGGGTTCGCCGCCGTTCCACTGGCGGACCGGCACCATGGTGGAGCGGGCCCACACCCTGGCCAGGGAATACCCGGAGCCCGAGGTCTGGGCGAATCCAGAGGATGCCCAAGCGCTGGGCCTTCGGAGCGGGATGCCGGTGCGTCTGGTTACGCGCTACGGTGCGATCCAGAGAACCCTCCGCGTGGCGAAGGAGATCCCGAAAGGAGCGCTCTTCCTGCCGGTGCACTATCGCAATGGGTTGACCGTGGAAATCGTGCCGGATGTACTGGAAGCTGCTTCGAAGACGCCGGCGATGAGATCGTTCGCGGCGAAGCTGGAGAGGCTGGGATGAAAGTCGGCGACGTCCTTACGGCGGAGAAAAGCTCGGTGCTGAAGGCGCTGGACGCGCTACGCAGGGACTGGCGTATCATAGGTCCGACAAGAGGCGTGGACGGCGAGGTTGTCTTCGCGGAGATCGCCTCCTCGCAGGATCTGTTTTTCGACTACGTCAACGAACTGGACCCCATCAAGAGGTTTTTCGCTCCCCAGACCGAGCCCTTATTCCGCTTCCGGTTGGAAGGCGTTCCCGAACTCCAGCCTCCGGAACCTCCGCCCAAACAGATTCTTTTCGGTGTTCGTTCCTGCGACGTGAAAGCCCTGGAACACTGGGACAAGTTCTACGGCGGCAGGTTTGTCGATGAGCTCTACTTTGCCCGACGCGAGAGAACGGTCGTGGTGAGTTTAGCCTGCAACAAACCGTTACCGACCTGTTTTTGCATCTGCACAGACACCGGACCTTACTTAAAGAGCGGCTTCGACGTCCAGTTGACGGATCTCGGCGACAGGTACTTGGTCGAGGTCGGGACTGAAAAGGGGCTGGCTGTCCTTGCGCAGGGTGGGCTCGAGGCTACGGAAGCCACCGAAGCCGATCTGAAGCAGCGGGCAGAACGGATGCGTCAATGCGACGCACAGTTTGTGACCACCGCGTATATGGCCAAAGGTATTATTCAGCTCACCCAGGGCCGGGTGAAACCCGAGCTGTGGGAGGAGATGGGGCGAGAGTGCTTCAGCTGCGGCGCCTGCACCCACCTCTGCCCGATGTGTACCTGTTTCGATGTCCAGGACTTCATGGAAGATACCACCTGCGGCGTGCGGGAACGGTGCTGGGATTCCTGCCAGTACTCCGGCTATACGCGGGAGACGTCCGGTCACAATCCGCGCGCTGCAACCTCGAGGCGCGTGGAGAGGAGGTTTTTCCACAAGCTGAGTTTCCAGTACATGCAACAGGACGGGCACCACGGATGTGTGGGGTGTGGCCGCTGCATCATCTCCTGCCAGGCAATGGGTTTGCTGGATTTGCCCGCTGTGCTGAAGCGACTGCGTCGGGAGGGTCAGCCGGTCGAACCGGCGCGGACGTTACCCCAGGATTAGATCAGGGATGGAGGCATAGGTGAGCAAGGATCGCGGCAACGGGCACCTATACATGCCTCGGCTGGCCAGGGTCATCCGCATCGCGGACGAAACGTACGATACCAAGACCTTCACCCTCCGCTTCGTTGACGAGGAGTCCCAACAGCAGTTCTCCTTCCGCTCCGGGCAGTTTGTCGAGGTAAGTGTGTTCGGGGCGGGGGAAGCCCCCTTCGGTCTGGCTTCTAATCCCAACCGGAAGGAAGACTTCGATATCACCGTGCGGGCTGTTGGGCGGGTGACGCGAGCGCTGCACGAGCGAAAGGTTGGGGATGTCATTGGGGTCCGTGGACCCCTGGGCAACTACTTCCCGTTCGAGGAGGTCTTCGGCTACGATATCCTGATCGTGGGGGGCGGCATCGGTCTTCCGCCGCTGAGATCGCTGATCGAGCCGATGCTCGACGCCAGGGACAAATTTGGCCGGATCATCATCCTCTACGGAGCCCGTACCCCGCAGGACCGGGTGTACAAGCACCTCCTCTCCGAGTGGGAGAAGAGGACTGACATCGAGTTCCTTCAGACCGTTGACGTAGGGGACAGCACCTGGACTGGGCACGTCGGCGTCGTCACCACGCTTTTTGATAAGATTACCGTCGACCCGGCCAGGACGGTGGCTTTTACGTGCGGTCCCCCGATCATGATCAAGTTTGTGATCCAGGACTTGCTGGCCATGGGCTTTGACCCCGACCACATCATCTCCACCCTTGAGCGCTACATGAAGTGCGGCGTCGGTAAGTGTGGTCATTGCGCGATCAACCATAAGTACGTGTGCACCGACGGGCCGGTCTTCAGCTTTCGGCAGATGCAGGCCTTCCGGGAACCATTGTAGAGGCACAGCGGGAGGGGCTCGAAACGATGCCCAGTCGACCAAGAGGAATCACGGCTCTGACTTGTGGGATGTTCCTGTTGGTCTGGACACGTGTAGGGGCGCAGACGTGTGGCCGTTGCCATGGGCTACCTGGCTTGGTGAGTCCAGAAGGGAAAGTCGTATCGGTCGACACCGCAACTTATGCTCGCTCCGCCCACGGAAAACTGGAATGTACGAGCTGTCACAGGGGTGAGTGGGTCTATCCCCATACGGAGAAGAGCGCTCCTTTGACCTGTGGTCAGTGCCATCCGAGCGAGCAACGGGATTACGAACTGGGTGCCCACGGCAAGGCCGCTGCCGCCGGCAGTCTTGATGTTCCTACCTGCACCACATGTCACGGTGTGCACGATGTGGCGTCCATGGCCAGTCTGGCTGCCCAGCGGCAACCCCTGCAAAACCTCTTGCTCAACAAGTGCGTGGAGTGCCACACGAACTCCTCCCTGATGCAGAAATACGGGATCCCTCTGGACCGCTTTGCAAGCTACGAATCAAGTGCCCATGGACGCGCGGACCGATTTGGGTCAGTAGCTGTGGCGCGCTGTGCCACCTGCCATGGGTCACACGCGATCCTCCCGTCGGCCGACCCTCATTCCCCAGTGAACCCGACGAATCTGGCAGGGACCTGTGGCAAGTGCCACGAGGACGCCGAGCGGTTTGTGGGGCGCCGGTACCACGTTGTTGCCGAGGCCATGCCAAGCCCGGTCACCTATGACCGGTTGCTGCACTCGTTCTTCGGTATACTGCTGGCGTTCGGGATCCTTGCTACGGTTTTCTGCGCGGTTGCGGCATTTCGTGGAGAGAGATGAGCTCCCTTATGGACTCATTGCGGGAATGGGCTGGTGGCAAGTCCGTGGTGGTCGTCGGTGTCGGCAACGAGTTACGAGGAGACGACGGGGCAGGGGTAGCTGTGGTGCGCGAACTGCAGCGCAAAGGCCTGCGGGCTGTGGCCGCAGGGGAGACGCCTGAGCTGTACACCGACGTGATCAAGGGTCTGGCTTGCCCCAAAGTGTTGTTCGTGGACGCCGTGGACCTTGGGAAAAACCCCGGCGACGTGGCGTTGCTCAGAGCAGATGAGTTAGCGGACAACCGTTGGGATGCTCACCGACCCTCCCTTTCCTTGGTGATGCGCTATTTGGAGCAGGAGGGGGCAGGCGAATGTCTCCTCCTCGGAATTCAGCCCGCGCAGATTACCTTCGGGCAGTCGATGTCCGCAGCCGTCCGCACAGCTGTGGAACAGATTTCCGCTTTGCTCTGGGAACTGCTGGCTAAATGACCGAGGGCCTCGAGGCGATGGATGCGTTGATCCTCATCCTGTTTGTGGTTCCTGTGGCTGGAGCAATCGGAGCGGCGCTTGTTCGCGATCGAAAGACGGGGGATGGAATTGCGGTCCTGGCGGCGGGCCTTCCCCTGATCGCGACCGCCTACCTGGCGGCCACGGGCGCTCCGGTTGCCCGTG
Source organism: candidate division KSB1 bacterium (assembly GCA_034506315.1). Classification (GTDB taxonomy): domain Bacteria; phylum Zhuqueibacterota; class Zhuqueibacteria; order Oleimicrobiales; family Geothermoviventaceae; genus Zestofontihabitans. Next base: position 32,552 of record JAPDPT010000016.1, read on the forward strand.
AGCGGCTCGTGTTCACCTTCCCATGGCTCCAGGGGCTAAAAGTCCCTGGATTGTTCGGATACCAGCTCGATCCCCTCGGCCTTCTCTTGCTCACGGTGGTAGAGCTTCTCGGCTTCTTGGTCGTCGTCTACGCCACCCGATATCTCGGACGGGGAAACAGGGAGCATCCTACGGACGAGGGCAAGCCGCGCCATCACTTCTGGATGCTCCTGTTCATCGCCTCAATGACCGGAGTTGCCCTGTCACCCAATCTACTCCAGCTCTATCTATTCTGGGAGATGACCACCGTATGCTCGTGGGCTCTAATCTCCCACTACCGCAACGAGCCCTCACTGCGTGCCGGTTTCAAGGCCGTTCTGATGACCGTCTTTGGAGGCCTGTTCTTTTCGGTCGCCCTGGTCATTCTTTACGTGAACACAGGCTCCTTCGATTTTGCAGCGCTGGACCGGATATCGCCCGAGCTTCGCTCGCTGGTCTTCCTTCTTTTGTTGGTCGCCGCATGGGCCAAGTCCGCACAGGTCCCCTTCTACACGTGGCTCCCGGATGCAATGGAAGCTCCCACCACGGTGAGCATGTACCTGCACGCGGCTGCGATGGTCAAGGCTGGGGTCTTCCTTATCGCCCGAGTGGCTATCGCCAATTATCACCTCTCTTTCCGCTCTGGCCTCCTGGTGGGTATCATGGCCGTGGTGACCATGCTGGTCGGCGTCTATCTATTCTTCTTCCAGGATGACCTGAAGCGTCTTCTTGCCTACTCGACGATTACGCACCTCGCGTACATTTTCTTTGGGGCGGCGCTGGGCATTATGGGGTCACAGACGGGGCTCCTGGGAGGCCTGCTTCACATCATCAATCACGCGATGGGTAAAGCCGTTCTCTTCTTGTGCGTGGGGGCGATCAGTTACACAACCGGGCTGCGTTCGATCCGAGAGCTGAGCGGGCTCAGCTACCGCGCGCCCCTGGTGTCGATTGCCTTTTTCGTGGGAATGCTGACCATCACTGGCGTGCCACCGTTTGCAGGGTTCTGGAGCAAGTTCTTCCTGCTCAGTGGCGCGATCAATCTTGGTGGCACGGTCGGATGGTTTTTGCTGATCCCGTTTTTCCTGGAAGTGGTGGTGGCGTTTGCCTGGTTTCTGCGGGTTGGGCACAGCGTGTTTTTCGGAGAGGTATCGCCGGTGGCGGCCCAGGCTAAGGATCCACCCAGGCTTATGGCTTTGGCGCTGATCGTGCTGTCTGTTATGTGTTTGGCCGCCCCAGTGGTCGGCTTGCCCATCATCAATATGATCCGATTCTGATGGCGAGGCACTGAGGAGCAGGTCATGGGAGCATTGGCGCACTACGGTTGGGCCCTCGGTATCCTCCTCGTAGGGGTCGTGGTGACGTTTTTTGTCGGTCTGCGGACGCGCAGGATCGGTGGGCTCGCCCTCGGCTTTGCCGCCCCCGCATGTGCCCTTGCCTTTCTGGCGGCCGTGGAGGTTTTCGTGAGCGGGACCGTTTCGAGTCGTCCGCTCTTTACTGTGCCAGGCCTCGGCGCCGTGTTGATTGTGCGTTTGGATCAGCTGAGCGCTCTGTTCCTGGGTATCATCTCCGTAGTATGTTTTTTGGCCATCCTGTATTCCGTCCGCTACATGGAGATTCCCTGGTTCGCGGAGCTTTCCTTAGCCGGATATTACCCACCCCTCCTGCTTTTCACCTGCGCTACTATGGCCGTCGTCGGCATGGTCGACATGTTCTTCTTTTTCCTGGCGTGGGAGTTCATGACCCTCTCCTCTTACACGCTCGTGATCTTCGACCGCAAGCGGAAGGAGAGGCTGCGCGCTGGCTTTAAGTACTTCCTGATCATGCACATTGCCACCGGCCTCATGTTTCTGGGTGCGCTTGTAATCTATTCGTTTGGAAAGTCGTTTACCTTTGACGGACTGCGGGTTACCCTCCAGGCAATTGTAGAAACGCATCCCGCGACCGTTCACTTCGCTTTGATTTGCTTCTTCCTGGGCTTCGCCACTAAGGCGGGTGTTCTGCCCTTCGGCGACTGGCTCCCGGACGCGTATCCCGCCGCGCCAAGTCCCGCGTCCTCCGCCTTTTCCGGCACCATGTCCAAATTAGGTGTGTACGGCCTGGTGCGAGTCTTCTACGAGATCCTCCCCGCCAGTAGTTACTCCAAGACGTACGGGCTCGTCATCGCCCTATTCGGGACCCTCAGCATCTTCGTCGGCACCATGACCGCCATGATGCAGGAGGATTCCAAACGCCTCCTCAGCTTCCACGTGATCGGGCAGGTCGGGTATATGCTGCTGGGTGTGGGAGTGGGGGTCTATTTCCTGCCCACCAATGCGAACCTTGCCCTGGTGGCGATCTCTGCGGGTCTTTTCCATTTGCTGAACAATGCCATTTACAAGTCGAGTCTCTTCCTCAATGCCGGCTCGATCTTTTACAAGACGGAGACGCGAAATCTCAACTGGATCGGGGGGCTCGCGAAGCTCATGCCGGTGAGCGCGGCTACGGCGGTGGTCGCTTCGCTGAGCATCGCAGGGATCCCCCCGTTCAATGGATTCGCAAGCAAGTGGCTGATCTACCAAAGTTCCGTATTCGGCGGCATGCGCATGCCCCTATTCATGGGCTTCGCCATCATCGCGATCTTCGTGTCCGCTTTGACGCTGGCCTCTTTTGTGAAGTTTTTCGGCGCCAGCTTCTTCGGTAAATTGAAGGCCCCCAAGACGGACGTCGAGAGGGGGGATGTGCCTCTCTCGATGCAGGTACCCCAGCTGGTGCTGTCCGGGCTGTGTGTTTTCTTCGGCCTGGCGCCTCTTTTGCCCTTGAGGCTTATCTACTCGAGCCTTACAGCAATTCGCTCCCAGCTTGGGGCCGCCGGGTTCAGGGAGCTGTTTTCGGGGAAGGCTTCGTCGATCGGCCTGTCATTCGGGGACGGAGTCATCGCCAACTGGAATCCCGTTTGGATGGGTTTGGCCCTGGCGGGATTCGCTTTGCTCGCGTGGGGGGTCATGCGCGCGGGTCGTGCCCCGCGACGAACGGTGGCGACTTGGTACTGCGGTGAACCGCACGGCGATCTGGAAACGCACTACCCGGCACACGGTTTCTACCAGCCTTTCAAACAGTTCTTCCGCGTGAGGATCGGGAAATACGAATGGGAGGGTGTCTACCTGACGATCAAGTACCCACCGATCCGACTGCGAGAGGACAACTGGCTTACGCGTCTTATCAGCCTGGATCGTTGGCTATTCTATCCCGTAGTCAGGGGCTTTTACCAGATTCTGGAGTGGTTCGCCGGCTCCCATGTAGGGATTCCGCACGTGTACCTGACCTGGGCCATCCTGGGGGTGGTGGCGGCGATCGCACTGGTTTTCAGTCTCCACTGAGCTGAAAGTGGCCGAGGAACGGATTGAGGAGTGGAGCGGCTATGACAACCGCAGAGGTAATCCAAAAGCTCAGGGAAAGATTCGGAGGGAAAATCGCAGAGGCCGCGACACCCGTCCCGGACATGGTGATGATCACCGTGTCCCGCGACGACGCGGTCGAAGTGGCCGATTTTCTTTTCAACGATTGGAGGGCTCGCTTCATCATCGCCGCCGGGACCGACTACCGGGAGGTAAGCGGGGAGTACCTCGTGGACTACAATTTCTCCCTCGCGGCGGACCACATTTTCCTGACCATGCGCGTGCGGATCGGTGCTGCCGATCCCTGGATCTACGCGATAACCCCGAGGGTGCCGGCGGCCAACTGGGCGGAGCGCGAAATCCAGGACATCCTCGGAATCCGGCTGGTCGGCCACCCCGATCCACGCCGTCTTGTCCTATCGGATGATTGGCCCGAAGGCTTACACCCGCTCCGCCGCGACGTCCCTTACGACATCTGGCCTGAGCACAATGAGGTGCGTAAGCCCCCCATGGCCAATCCGCCGGAGGGGGCCAGTGTCGTGCCCATCGGGCCTTTCTTCCCCGTGCTCGAAGAACCTGCCTATTTCCGCGTGTTCGTGGAAGGGGAGAAGGTCGTAGGCTGTGACTACCGCGGGTTTTACAATCACCGCGGCATTGAGAAGCTCGCCGATAGCCAGCTGAACTACAACCAGGTCCCCTTCCTTGCCGAGCGCATCTGCGGCATATGAGGGTTCGTGCACAGTACGGGGTACTGTCAAGCACTGGAAAAAGCAGCAGAGATTGAGGTCCCACCGAGGGCGCGCTTCATCCGGACGATCATCCTCGAGCTGGAGCGCATTCACAGCCATCTGCTCTGGCTGGGGATTGCGGGGCATATCATCGGCTTCGATACCATCCTGATGCAGGCGTGGCGAATCCGCGAGCCCGTTATGTGGCTTGCGGAAGAGATCACCGGCAACCGCAAGCTTTACGGAATGAACATTGTGGGCGGAGTCCGCCGCGACATCCCGGCTGAGCTTCATCCGAAGATCTTGGAGGTGATGGACCACGTCGAAAAGGAAACCCGGGCTGTGCTGAACGCTGTGGTGGACGACTCGACGATCCGGATGCGTCTGGAAGGCGTGGGCAAAGTGCCCAATGAAGAGGCCATCGCCCACTCCATTCTGGGCCCCTCGGCGCGCGGTTCAGGTGTCGCTATCGACATCCGTGCCGACCACCCCTATGCGGCCTATGCGGAGACGGGCGTGAATGTCATTGTCGAGACGGGCGAGGACATTTGGGCGCGCACCGTTGTCCGGATCAAGGAGACATTGGAGTCGATCCGCATTGTGCGCGACGCCCTGGCGATGATGCCCAGGGGTCCCATTCAGGCGGTGATCGACAAGCCGATTCCGCCGGGCCGAGTGGCGTGCTCCTCGGTGGAGGCCCCGCGCGGAGAGACCCATCACTTCGTAATCACCAGCGAGGAGCCCCGACCCTACCGGTGGAAAGCAAGGGCGCCGACATTTCAGAACCTCCAGGTGGTACCTCTCGCCATCTTAAACGAAACGATTGCAGATGTGCCCATCACGCTGGGCAGCTTCGACCCGTGCTTCTCCTGCACAGAGCGGGTGGAGGCTGTCGATGTCCGCAACGGCCAGCTTAAGGTCTACTCGAAGAGAGAGCTTGAGGAACTCTCCAGGGCGTTGACCCGCCGACTTCGCGGTCGTTGAGCCGCGAACAAGCTGTCGTCTGGAGGTACGATGAACCAGAACGTCATCCTGGGTGTCGTGAATGTCGTTCTTGTGTTCCTGCTCTCGCCTCTGCTGGAAGGGACGCTGCGCAAGCTCAAAGCATTCGTGCACTCGCGCGTCGGTCCACCCGTCTACCAGCCGTATCTGGATCTGCTGAAGCTTCTCGGCAAGGAGGAGGTGGAGTGCGAGGGCACGGTCCTCTTCCGCTGGTCGCCAGTTGTGGCTCTGGCGGCGGTGTTGTCTGTAGCGCTCCTGACGCCAGTCGGTCTGGTACCTCCCCTGGACGCGGCGGGCGAGGTGATCGTGTTCGTCTACCTTATCACACTGAGCGGCGTGGCGGTAATGGCCAGCGGAATTGGCTCGGGTAGCCCGTATGGGATCGTCGGCTCTGCCCGGGAGATGATGCTGATCCTGACGGTGGAGCCGGTGTTGGCCATTGCGCTCATTACGGTCGCCGTGAAGGCAGGCTCAATGAAGTTCTCGGATATCCTCGCCTATCAGACGAGCCATCCGTATTCGCTTTCCATGGTGCTGGTCACGTTTTCGCTCTTCATGGCCGTATTGGCTCAACTGGCCAAGCTCCCGTTCGACATTGTGGAGGCGGAGACGGAGATCATGGAGGGGCCGTTCATCGAGCAGAGCGGACCCCGCCTGGCGTTGTTCAAATGGAGCTTCTACGCCAAGGAGCTGATCTTCGCCTCTCTTCTGGCAACGATCTTTTTCCCATGGCCGCGGATCAGCGAGCCGGTTCTTACGGTAGTGGTTCATCTGCTCAAGATTGTCCTGCTGCTGCTCATCGTGGGGGTCATTGACGCGGTGAATCCCCGACTGCGCATCGACCAGGCAATACGTTTCTACGGCGCGCTGATCTTTGTGGCCTTTGCCGGCTTGGCGTTCGCCATTGTCGGATCGTAAGGGCGGGTACGCACCTCCAGGCGGAGAGGGTCATGTTCAAGGGGAAGATCAAGGAAGCACGGATTTGTTTCGCCCATCCTCGGGTAACGTTGAAATACCCGTTCGAGCCGCTGGAGCCTCCGGACGGGTTCCGGGGCCGAATCCAGGTGGACGTCGAGAAGTGTATCGGCTGCGGGGGATGCGGTAACGTTTGTCCCTCCCGGCTCATTCGGTTCTACGACGAGGGCGATCGCACGCGGATGGAATTCATCTTGGACCGCTGCACGTACTGCGGCCGCTGCGCCGACGTCTGTCCCGAAAAAGCCGTCACGATGACCAAGGAATTCGAGACGGCCACGGACAATCTGGAGGACTTGTACATCGTGCAGGAGCTGTACATGGGCACCTGCAATCGCTGTGGTCGGTGTTTCGAGACCGAGAACTGGATCGACAAGATTCCGACGCGCCGCCACCGGGAGGGTGCTCTGTTTGTTGGGCCGGCCATGCCGCACGCGAAGCCGGTCGGGGAGGTAGGAGGATGACGGAACAAACCCTCGTGGTCCTGACGCTGGCCTTCTTGATCGTGAGCATTTTTACGGTGGAGCTTCGCAACCTTCGCGTCACGGTCTTCTTCTACTGGATGCATTCCGTGCTCCTGTTCCTGACAATTGGCGCCTACGCGTACGTAATGAAGAACCCATCCCTCTACTTTTGGTGCGCTACAGTCTTCCTTTTCAAGATGGTGATCATCCCAACGCTGATGGCGACCTTTCTCAAGCGCGTCCCGGTCTATGAGTTTAGGCCGGTTTTGGGGTTTGCTGTCTCGCTGGTCATCATCTCGGCTGTGGAGATCGTGTTCTTCAACCTGTTCCGGCATTACGCCTACCTGCTGGCGCCCGCTGGCCATTATCAGCAGGAGCCGACTCGCTCCCTGCTGGCGGGTGCGTTTACCGTGTTTACCCTGGGACTTTACGCCCTCCTGACGCGCAGAGACGCCCTAAAGACGGTAATCGGTCTGGCTCTGATGGAGAACGGGGTTCACCTGGTGCTCCTGGCCCTCGCTTCTCAGCTACCGGAAACGACAATGATTGGCATCCTGACAGACGTGGTCGTGGTGGTGGGACTGCTTCTCTACATTAGCACCACCATCTACGAGGTATTTGGGTTCACCGATACCGCACGGTTGTCGGAACTGAGGCGCTGATCCCAAGGGGAAGGTCGCATGGTGGAATCCTTGCTGCCCGTATGGGTGATCCTCCTGCCCGTGATGGGTTCCCTCGCCGTCTTTGGCCTCGGCTTCACTCCGGCGCGCCGAATGAGGGAAGCTCTCGCCTTGGGCGTGGAGGTCGTGGCTTTTCTGATTTCGGCCAACGTGGCGCGGCAGGTATGGGCGGGTGCGCGTCTGACAAGCCTGAACATGTCCCTGTACATCGGCGGGCTCAACGCTCTGATGCTGATCCTCGTCCACGCCATGGTCCTGGTGATTCTTGTTCAGGCGGTCCCGTACATGAGGAAAGAACTGGTTTCGGGGCGCACCACGGACGGCCGGCTTACGCTCTTCTACGCCCTGGTCCTTCTGTTTGCGGGCACGATGAGCTGGACGGTCACCACCAACAACATGGTCATGCTTTATGTGGCGATGGAGGGAAGCACCCTCGCTACAGCTCTCCTGGTAGCGTTCTACCGTGCGCGGGCCTCACTTGAGGCTGGATACAAGTACGTGCTCTTGGTGGTGACCGGAATGACGTTCTCCCTCTTTGGCATCATTCTGGTCTACGCGGCAGGGGTACAGCATCTGGGCTCCGGCCGAAGTGCCCTCATGATGACCGAGATGGGGAAGATCGCTAACGCGATCCCGAAAGACATTGCGCTCATGGCCACCGCGTTCATGACCTGCGGGTTCGCCACGAAGGCGGGACTTGTACCGTTCCACGCGTGGCTTCCGGACGCCCATGCCGAAGCGCCGACGCCGATCAGCGCGCTCCTGTCGGGCCTGGTCATCAAGATTGGGGCATACGCCCTGGTCCGAACGGTGACGATCTTCGCGCCCCACTACCGGGCCATCGTCCTGTTTATCGCCATCCTGACGTCCGTGAGCATGGTGGTTGGGATCGTGATGGCCTTGGTCCAGGACGATCTCAAGCGACTTCTTGCCTATTCCAGTGTATCCCAGATCAGCTACGTGTTTGAGGGGTTGGGGCTCGGAACATACTTGGGGATCTACGGCGGGCTCTTCCATCTCGTGAATCACACGATTATCAAGGCCCTGCTGTTTCTGAGCGTAGGGTCCATCATGTACGCCACCGGCGGGAAACGCAAGATCTCCGAGCTCGGCGGACTGGCCGGCAAGATGCCCATCACCGCGGTTGCGTTTTTCATCGGTGCTCTTTCGATTGGGGGCCTGCCGCCCTTCAACGGCTTCATGAGCAAGTTTACGATCTTTCTCGCGGTAGGAGAGGCAAAGCTCCTGTGGGCGGCGGGGATCGGCATCTTCACAGGAATGCTGACCATTAGCTGCCTGGTCTGGGCCGCCTATCGAGTCTTCTGGAGAAAGCCCGCTGTTGAGGTGGCATCAACCAATCCTGGCGAGGTTCGCGAGGTCCCAGTGATGATGTGGGTAAGCCTGGTGATCCTTGCCACGGCGTGTGTGGTGATCGGCCTGTATCCACAAGTTTTGTACCCCGCACTGGACGCCGCGACGCGCGCCGTTCTCCAGATCTGGGCCGGCGGTTATTGAGACGAACGAACCTGTTCGGGATTGGCACCGGATCGAATGAGGAGAGAGGCTGAATGTTAGCGAGACTCTGCAGAAAGGCGTTTCCCAAAGCCCTGTGGGTCTACCACGCGAATGCCGGCGCCTGCAACGGCTGCGATATCGAAGTGATCAATGTCCTGACCCCTTACTACGACGCCGAGCGCTTTGGCATCAAACTGGTGGGCTCGCCTCGGCACGCGGACGTGATTCTGGTTACGGGCGCCGTTACTCGCCAGGTAGCTCCGGCATTGCGGCGTCTATTGGAAGCCACACCCGATCCCAAGCTGGTGTTCGCGATCGGATCGTGCGCGTGCGGCGGGGACATGTGGTTCGACACGTACAACATCTGGGGAGGGGCGAACAAGGTCGTCCCGGTGAACTATTACGTGCCCGGATGTCCGCCGCGTCCAGAAGCCATTCTGTACGGTGTCGCTGTGGCGCTCGGCCTGGCACCGAAGAAGGTAGCGAGGAGGGAGCAGCGAGACTTCCCGCACTTTGAGGAGCCGACCTCAAAGTTCGTGCGAAGTCCCTGAGGCGAACGAGCGAAGCAGCAGCCGAAGAGAAGGGTGCGGGCCATTCCTGCACCCTTTCTTCGTTTTGCAGCGGCTGTGGAAAACCGTACATTAGAGCGATTAGAGATCGAGGGCGATCCTAAGATGCCGGAACAGGCGGCGGCCACATCTGCGTACCCTCCCACGATCAGCGGGGTTGTGCAGACCATTCCAGACCGGTGCAAGCGCTGTTATTCCTGCGTACGCACGTGCCCGGCCAAGGCGATAAAGATTGTGGGCGGGCAGGCGCACGTGATGCCGGAGCGGTGCATCGGGTGTGGGAGCTGCATCCGTGCCTGCGGCCAGAACGCTAAACGCGTAGCGAGCGGGTTGGAGAAGACCGAGGAGCTCCTCGATTCCGGTGAACCGGTGGTTGCCATCCTCGCGCCGTCCTTCCCCGCCGCCTTCCCAGGGATCCCTTACCCTAAGATCGTCGGAGCGATCAAGCAGATTGGTTTTCGCTACGTGGTCGAAGTGGCTCTGGGCGCGGACCTCATCAGCCGGGAATATACGCGGCTGGCGCAGTCGCGCTCCATGCCCCTCATCATCACCACCCCTTGCCCCGCCATCGTGAGCTACGTCGAGAAGTACCGACCGGGGCTGCTTCTTTTCCTGGCCCCGATTGTTTCCCCAATGATTGCCACAGCCCGCGTGGTGAAGTGGAAACTCTGGCCCAACGCCAAGGTTGTGTTCATCGGACCCTGCATCGGCAAGAAGCGGGAAAAAGATGACCCGAAAGTCGCAGGAGTAGTGGATGAGGTCCTGACGTACCGCGAGTTCAAGGAACTCTTGGCCAGGCGGGGCGGAGCGTTTGAAACGGCGCCGGAGGCGGAGTTCGACGGGCCCAGTGCGTACATCGGACGGATTTTCCCGGTGTCGGGCGGCCTTCTGAAGACCGCGGCGTTGCGTGGGGACATTCTGGACAACGATATCATCGTCACCGAAGGACGGGAACGGGCCCTGGAAATCCTGAAGAGTGTCGAGCAGGGTCGCGTGGAGGCGCGTTTTCTGGACATCCTGTTTTGTGAGGGGTGCATCAACGGCCCTGTCATGGACAACGACCTGTCCGTCTTCATTCGGAAAGACATCGTTGCCAACTACGTCCGCAGTCGGCTGGCGACGCAATCGCGCGAAGAGGTGGAGCGCCAATGGGAAAGCCTGGCTGATGTCTCCCTGCGCCGCGAGTTCACCAAGGAGGACCTGTCGCTGCCCACACCTACGGAAGAAGACATCCGCAGGATTCTGGCCAGTATCGGCAAGTACGGGCCTGAGGACGAGCTGAACTGCGGGGCATGCGGCTATTCCAGCTGTCGTGAGAAGGCGGCAGCTGTTTTCCAGGGCTTGGCCGAGGTCGAGATGTGTCTTCCGTATCTGATCGAGCGCCTCGAGAGGATGAATCAGGAACTTCTGCAGGCGCAGGAGAGGATGATCCGTGCGGCTCGCCTGGCGTCGATGGGTGAGCTTGCCGCGGGTGTGGCCCACGAGATCAACAACCCCCTCACGGGCGTGCTGACGTACATCAAGGTCATGGAGAGGAGGCTTGCGTCGGAGGAAGTCCCGCGTGGGGACCTTGCCAAGCTGCGTCAGTACCTGGACACCATGGAACACGAGATCGTGCGCTGCTCGGAGATTGTCAAGAATCTGCTGGAATTTGCTCGTCCCACCAAGCCCACCATCGAACCGGTCGCGGTGCCGGAGCTGTTTTCGAAGGCGCTTGCCCTGGTGAAGCACCAGATTGAACTCCAGAACATTCGCATCGTGGAGGAATATCCGGAGGACCTGCCGCGAATCGAGGTCGATTTTAAACAATTTCAGCAGGTCCTGCTCAACCTGATCATCAATTCGGCTCAGGCCATGCCCAACGGGGGTACCCTTATCTTGAAAGCGGAAGCTGTGGATTCCGGCGAATACGTGGATCTGATCGTGGAGGATACAGGCTGCGGCATCCGGAAGGAGGATCTACCGCGGATCTTCGATCCGTTCTTCACGACGAAACTCGACAAGAAGGGCACGGGGCTTGGCTTGTCGATGGTCTACAGCATCGTCCAGCGGCACGGAGGTTCAATCGACGTGCAGAGCGAGGTGGGAGTGGGGACCAAATTCACGATCCGGGTGCCCGTAAAGTCCAGGATGAGCAACGAAGAGGCCGCTTGAGACGAAAATAAGGGTGCCGAGACCTGGGGCAGATGTCCGTGTCCGGGTCAGGTAGCCAAGAGGTGCGGACATGGTGCAAGAGATGAAAGACGAAAAGGATCGTCCCGACATCCTTGTGGTGGACGATGAGTTGGTCATGCGGGAGTCGCTCAAGGAATGGCTCGAGCTGGATGGCTTTTCCGTACGCACGGCTGAGAGCGGCGTTCAGGCCCTGGAGCTCATCACCGAGAAGCGGCCGGACGTGGCGGTCGTGGACATCAAGATGCCCGGGATGGACGGGGTCACGCTGCTGCGGAAGATCAAAGAGCTGGACCATTCCATCCCCGTGGTCATGATCACCGCGCATGCCACCATCGAAAATGCGATCCAATCGATGAAGGACGGCGCCTACGACTATATCATGAAGCCGTTTCCACCGGAGAAGCTTTCCAATGTGCTTCGCAAGGTGGTGGAGCACGAGAGGCTGCGGGCCGAGAATATCCGGCTTCAAAAAGAGCGGCGTACTTTCCTGAGAATCGCGGTGGGTATCCTGGTCAATTTCTTGCTCTTGGCTGCCCTGCTGTACTTCGTTTTCAGGAAGTAGCTGTCTCCGGTCTGTGCCTCTCAGGGCAGCCGGTACGGTGAAAGGAGGTCCAGAGCCGCAATGGCGGGAGAGAAGGCCACAGTGCTGATCGTGGATGACGACCCGTTCGTCCGGGAATTCCTCGAACACACCTTCAGCAAGCAGGGCCATGTTGTCGTCAGTTGCGAGCGGGGCGCCGATGGCGTTCGGATGCTGTGGCAGAACGATTTCGATGCGGTCTTTTTGGATGTCCGCCTTCCGGATAGCGATGGGATCGCTGTCCTGCGCCAGATGCGGAATCTGGGCAAGCGCGCCGAGATTGTCATGATCACCGGCTTTGCTTCCGTAGATACGGCTGTGCAGGCCATGCGCGAGGGCGCGTACGACTATCTACAGAAGCCCCTGTCCGAGGACGCAGTCCTTCGGGTTCTGGACAAGATCCGGGAGCGCCACCATCTCCTTGAACTGTTCGATCGTGACACGGGTTACCCCGTGGGGCCTGGAAGGCCTGAGCGTATTATTACCCGCAGCCCCCGCATGCTGGAAATTCTCGAGCTGGTGGATCGGGTGGCTCCGACGGACTGCACAGTTCTGATCATGGGCGAAAGCGGGACGGGGAAGGAGCTTATCGCCAAAGCCATCCACTACCGGAGTCGGCGCCGAGAGAAGCCGTTTATCGTCGTAGACTGCGGCGCCCTGGTCGAAACGCTGTTCGAGAGCGAGCTCTTTGGCCATGAGAAGGGGGCCTTCACAGGTGCAACCCAAACGCGGTTGGGATCCTTCGAGCTTGCAAACGGCGGCACGTTCTTCTTTGACGAGATCGGCAACATCTCCCTGAGCACGCAGGCCAAGATCCTCCGCGCGATCCAAGAAAAGGAGATCCGGCGTGTGGGGGGGAATAAGCCGATCCAGGTGGACGTGCGGATCGTCGCCGCAACCAACCTGGATTTGCGGCGGGCTGTGGACAGCGGGAAGTTCCGCGAGGATTTGTTCTATCGCCTGACCGTTTTCCCGATCTACTTGCCCCCACTTCGGGAGCGCAAGGAGGATATTCTTCCCCTGGCCAATTATTTCCTCCGGCGTTTCGCCCGCCAGCTGGGGAAGCAGGTTTTCGGACTCAGCAAGGAAGCGGAGCAGATTCTGGTGCAGTATAGCTGGCCGGGAAATGTCCGGGAGCTGGAAAACGCGATCGAGAGGGCGCTGGTACTGGAGGATTCGGAGCAGATCCGGGCCACAAACCTTCCGGAGCACATCGTAGCTGAGGCAACAGGAGGTCGTTTCGTAAGCCCAGAGCCGGGTATCCGTCCTCTCTGGGAGATTGAGAGGGATTACATCGCTCTGGCGCTCAAAAAAGTGGGCGGAAATATCTCGAAGGCATCCCGCCTTTTGGAGATCGACCGCAAGACCCTGTACGCCAAGATTCGCAAGTACGGTTTAGAGTCCTGAGCTGCTCAAACACGCCTTGGCGTCGGGCCGGCAGGAAGCAGACAGGTGTAGGGGCTCGGTCCGTTCCGCAGATACCGTCCGACCCGGGGCGAAGCGAGAGTGCCGTGGGCGGTCCACGAGAACAGGAACGCGGCTGTTTTGCGTAATTGGACCGCATACGGAAGACCTGTGGCCAATTGGGTCCGGCGGGGTGCTTGCGCGGGCCCAGGGTTCGGGTCCCGGGGCAGATGGGGCCGAGACAAAGGGCTTGAATCTTTGCTGACCGCGTGGTATGTTGCCGCACGGCAAGGGGAGGGGCAGACGTTTCGGTTCGGATGGCTCGGGGACCTGACACTGGCGCAGCAGCACGGGAAAGACCGGGATGGGCCCTGCGGGAAGAGACCGGGCGCGGGTCGAGTGGTTCCTTTTAGGCTCGTTGGCTGGAGTTGGTCTCGCCTTGGGTTTACACTGGGGCTCCGTATTGACCTCCTCAGACGCATTTTGCGATAGTTGCCACGTCCACCCGCACGCCACCAGATCGTGGAAGGAGTCGAGCCATTTTCGAAACCCAAGCGGGGTAGTGACCCATTGCACGGAATGTCACTTGCCGCCGCGGGGCCCAGTCCGGTGGCGCGAGAAAGTCCGGCTTGGGGCTAAGGATCTCTACCACACGCTATTCAGACCGGCCGAGGGGATCGATTGGAATGAGAGAGGCCGTACTGCCCGCGCCGTGTCCTACACCTACGATGCCGCCTGCCTCCGGTGCCACAAGGACCTCTTCCCGCCCCAGCTAAGCAAGAAGGGGGAGCAAGGCCACATTCATTACCTGCAGCAGAAGACAAAGGTCGCGTGCATCCGCTGCCATCTTGGCGTTGGGCATGGGGTCAAGGCGGAGACCACGGCGGTGCTCGCCCAGGAGCCTACCACGCAACCCTACAGGCCTGCGGAGCCGCAGGGCGACGGAGAGCGCTTCCAAGACTATGTGGAGATTATTCCCGGTACCGGTGTGCGGTTTGAGATGGTAGCGATCCCCGGCGACACCTTCCTCATGGGCAGCCCGGAGGACGAAGATTTCCGAGAGCCTGACGAAGGCCCCGTCCGCAAGGTGTACGTGGACAGCTTTTGGATCGGGCGGACGGAGGTCACCTGGGCTGAGTACGAAGCCTTCTATCGCGCGACCGGCGTCAAGGCGAGCCGCTATTCTTCCGTTGAGGGGGCCGACGTGGAAACGGGTCCCACACCGCCGTACGGCTCGCCGGACCAGGGCTGGGGAAGGGGAGACAGGCCCGCCATAACCATGACCTGGTATGCCGCCGTGAAGTATTGCGAATGGCTTTCTCGCGTGACCGGCCGCCGCTATCGACTTCCGACGGAGGCGGAGTGGGAGTACGCCTGTCGAGGGGGAACTCAGGGCGCCTACTTCTTCCCAGGCGAGCCTTCTCGTTACAGCGCGCGTACGCTTCGGGCCAAGCTGTTCGGAGCCGACACGGCCGTCATCGGTCGATATGCCTGGTACGCGGAGAACAGTGGCGGTCGCACGCACTTGCCCTTCACCAAAAGACCGAATCCTTTCGGCCTGTTCAATATGATCGGCAACGTCCGTGAGTTCTGTCTCGATTGGTACTCCCCGGATGCCTACCGGTTGGAACCCGAGGCCGAAGTCTTGGTGAATCCTAAAGGTCCTCCTACGGGCACGGAGCATGTGGTAAGGGGCGGGTCGTTCCTTAGCGACGCGGCTGAGCTGCGCTGTGCTGCTCGCGACCATACGCGCCACGACGCGTGGCTCCTTACGGATCCTCAGGTCCCCAAAAGCATCTGGTGGTACTCGGACTGTGTGGATGTGGGATTCAGGGTTGTGCGCGAGTGGCGGCCGAAGGGGCCGATCCGTTGAGGCCCCGGTCCTGCCAGCATTCGAAAAACGATACGGGAGAGGGATGCAATGCGGAGATTGAGCGCCATCGGTTTGTGGACGCTGGTACTGGGAGGGGTCATGGTTCCGCAGGTCCAAGCCGGCTTCTTCCCTTATGCCTACGAGGTCTACCGACTGCCCAACGGGCTCAGCGCCATCCTCATCCCCATGCCGGGGAGCGGGCTGGTAGCGTACTACTCGGTGGTCCGGACAGGCAGTCGGGATGAGTGGGAGCCTCACCGCTCGGGCTTTGCCCACTTCTTCGAGCACATGATGTTCCGGGGTACAAAGAAGTACCCGGGCGAGGTGTACGACCGATTGGTCACCGAAATGGGCGCCTCCGCCAACGCCTACACCACAGACGATTACACCTGCTATTACATGGTCGCAGCACGCGAGAATCTCGAGCAGGTGATGGAGCTGGAAAGCGACCGGTTCCAGAACCTAAACTACGACGAGACCGCCTTCAAGACCGAGGCTGGGGCGGTCTATGGCGAGTATCGGAAGGGTCGCGTCAACCCGTGGTGGGTGCTCGAGGAAGAGCTGCTCAACACCGCCTTCGACGTTCACACCTACAAACACACGACCATCGGCTTTGAGGAAGACATCCAGCTCATGCCCACCCTGTACGAATACAGTCTGAGCTTTTTCCGTCGTTACTACCGGCCGGACAACGTCGTGCTCTTGATTGCCGGGGACTTCGACAAAGAGGGAGTCAAATCTTTGCTGAACAAGTACTATGGTTCTTGGGAACCCGGCTACGTGCCGCCGCAAATTCAGCCGGAGCCCGACCAGAAAGCGGAGCGCTTCAAGGAAGTCCGCTACAACGGTCGAACTCTTCCCATTCTTGCCATTGGCTACAAAGGGGCGGCCTTTGACCCGCAGGACAAGATGGTGGCGGCGGCCTATGTCCTGGGTGAGCTGGCGTTTGGGGAGAACAGCGAGATCTACAAGAAGCTCGTCGTTCGCGAGCAGAAGGTCCAGTTCATCCAGGGCGACTTCGGCTTCAATCGCGACCCGAAGCTCTACGTAATCTACACGATGGTGAAGAAGGAAGAGGACATCCCCTATGTGCGGGATCAGATCGACGCGACGGCGACGAAGTTCAGAGAAGAGCTCGTCTCCGAGGAGGAACTGGAAAAGGTCAAAAGCCACATGACGTACGGATTCCTCATGGAGCTGGACACGCCCGGCCATGTGGCGGGCAACCTGGCCCCCTTTGTGGCCCTGACCGGCGGGATTGAGGCCGTGGATCAGCTCCTGACCACGATTCAATCGCTGCGGCCGGAGGATGTGCGCGAGGCGGCCCGCCGCTTTCTGCAGAACGAGCGTCGCACCGTGATCTTGTTGAAAGGAGTGAAGTGATGAAGGCGAGGATCTGGCTGGCGTTGGCCATCGTGCCGGTATTGGTACTCGGTTGTGCCAGGCGTCGAGGGGTGGAAAACATGGTGCTTTTGCCCGCTCACGACGACCCCACAGTTTCCTTCCGCTTCCTATTCCAGGTGGGGTCCCAGGATGATCCGCCGGGGAAGGAAGGTCTCGCTGCACTGACCGCTGCTCTCCTCACGGAGGGCTCCACGCAAAAGCGCCCATACGAAGAAATCCTGGACCTGCTGTACCCAATGGCCGCTTCGATCTCCGAGCAGGTCGACAAGGAGGTCACTGTGTTCGCTGGGCGCGTCCACAAAGATCACCTCGCGCGCTTTTACGACCTTTTCAAGGAGGTATTGCTGGAGCCTAGCTTCCGCGAGGAAGACTTCGTCCGTGTCAAGACGGATTTCCTGAACCACATTCGCAACACCCTCCGCTATGCCGACGACGAAGAGCTGGGCAAGGAGGCACTCTATCAGTTCATCTTCCGTGGGTCTCCTTACGAGCACCTCGAGGAGGGCACCGTAGCGGGCCTGGAGAGCATCACGTTAGACGATGTGCGGGAGTTCTACCGGAAATACTATACCCGGGACAGGCTTGTCATTGGGCTCGGCGGTGGCTTCGAGGCCGGTTTTCCGGAGCGCGTTTGCAAGGATTTTGCCATTCTCCCGGCGGGCACAGCGCCGCGGGTGCCCGCGCCGGAGCCGGAGAGATTCGAGGGGATCCACGTACGGATCATAGAGAAAGATGTGCCCGCCACAGCCATCAGCTTCGGTTTCCCAATCGAAGTTTTGCGGGGGAGTCGGGACTTCTACGCCCTGGCGCTGGCCACCTCGTGGCTCGGAGAACACCGGAATTCTTTCTCCCATCTGTATCAGGTCATCCGTGAAGCACGAGGCCTGAACTACGGCGACTACGCCTACATCGAGCACTTCCCCAATGGCGGGAGGAGGCAATTCCCGCCGCCCAACGTGCCGCGACGTCGGCAGATCTTCCAGATCTGGATCCGACCTGTGCCCAATGAGGCTCGACTTTTCGCGTTCCGGGCGGCCCTTCGGGAGCTCCAAAAGCTCGTCGATCAGGGGATGACCAAGGAGCAGTTCGAGCTTACGCGCAAGTTCCTCAAGGGCTATCTGCTGCATTACGCGCCCACCACAGACCTTCGCCTCGGCTACGCCCTGGACGATCGTTTCTACGGGATTGACGGTCACTACCTCGATAACTTCCGCAGGGCCCTCGACGAGCTGACGCTCGAGGAAGTGAATGCCGCGATCCGCAGGCACCTGCAGTACCGGAACATCAAGGTTGTCTTCGTGACCAGAGGGGCCGCTGAGCTCAAGGAAGCCTTGATCTCCAACGCTCCGAGTCCGATATCGTACCCCACACCAAAGCCGACGGAGGTTCTGGAAGAAGACCGAGAGATCGCGACCTACCCCCTGGCTGTGAAGCCCGAAAATGTGGAAATCGTACCGGTCGATGTCGTTTTCGAGCGTTGAGCTCGGGCGACGGGGACGGATGGCTTCGAGAAACAGCTCTATTTCAGGCATGCGAAGGAGGCTTTGCCATGGCTTCGGAAATAAGTCGACGAGATTTCGTCGGTGCTCTGGCGCTGGGTAGTTCCCTTCTTCTCGCGTGCGCAAAGGCAGCCAAGAGGGAATACAGCTTTCCGCCCCTTCTTGATAAGGCCCCCGATGGACCGAAGCTCCGCGCAGGTCTGATCGGCTGTGGTGGACGGGGCACAGGGGCGGCTCTGGATTTTCTCGCCGCCGGTCCCAACCTGGAGATCGTAGCCCTGGCGGACGTTTTCCAGGACCGAGTTGACGCCTGTCGCGCCCGTCTGAAAGAGCAGGCCGGGGTGGATGTGCCGGTGAAGAATTGCTTCGTCGGTTTCGATGCCTACCAGAAGGTTCTCGAGGCCGGGGTGGACGTGGTGATCCTGGCAACCCCACCTCACTTTCGACCCGAGCATTTCGCGGCAGCCGTAGACGCTCGTAAACACGTCTTCATGGAAAAGCCCGTGGCCGTGGATCCGGTCGGAGCGCGCTCCGTCATGGATGCGGCCACAAAGGCCCGTGCAATCGGGTTGAGCGTAGTGACGGGTACGCAGCGACGGCACCAGCGCGAGTACCTGGCCACGTTCCGGCGGGTCCTCGATGGGGCCATTGGAGACATCACGGCCGCGCGGTGCTACTGGAACGGCGGCCAGCTCTGGTACCGGTTGCGAAGGCCCGGCTGGTCCGATATGGAGTGGATGCTGCGCGACTGGGTGAACTGGCGCTGGTTATCCGGCGATCATATCGTCGAGCAGCACGTGCACAACATCGACGTGATCAACTGGTTCCTGGGGATGCACCCGGTGAAAGCAGTGGGGATGGGGGCGAGGATGCGTCGGGTCACGGGCGACCAGTACGACTTCTTCAGCGTCGATTTCCAGATGCCGAACGGTGTGCACGTGCTCAGCATGTGCAGGCAGATCAATGGATGCGCCAATGACGTGTCCGAATGGGTGGTGGGGACCAAAGGCTACACCAATTGCAAGGACACGATTTACAATCGCAAGGGGGAGATCGTCTGGAAGTACGAAGGCCCGAAGGTCAATCCGTACGTGCAGGAACACATCGACCTGGTCACCTCGATACGAACCGAAAAACCCATTATGGAGGCAGAGGAGACGGCGATCTCCACCCTCGTGGCGATCATGGGAAGAGAAGCGGCGTACACAGGCAGGGAGGTCACCTGGGAGGAAATGCTGTCCTCCCAGATGCGCCTCGGGCCGAAGGAGTACAGAATGGGCGACGTCGGCATCGAAGCCGTTGTACCCATTCCCGGTACGGCAGAGACGAGTCCGAGGGAAGACGCCTGATTCGGGGCCCTTCTTTGGGGTGAGCTTGACCATGGAGCAAGGGGTTCTATCCTTGGAGGGTAGGAGGTCTTATGCGAGTCGATCGAAGAACCTTCCTCAAGGCTTCTGCTGTGGCAGGACTGTCGTCGGTCCTGCCCGGGTTGGGTCGGGCGATGGAGATCCCTGATCCCCCGCGCAAAGCGGTACTGAGATTGTCCTGTCAGGAGAGTGTAGCTCCGGGACGAAACCTGCAGGAGAAGTTGGATCAGCTGGAAAAGTGGGGATTCGAAGGGATCGAGCCTCACGGCCGGGGGCTGGCGGAGCGATTGGGAGAATACCAGGCAGCTCTCCGGGGGAGAAAGATTCGCGTGAGCGCCGTCTGCGCGGGCTACGAAGGCGTGCCCATCTCGGCAGATCCTCAAGAGCGCGAGCGGGCTCGCCAGTCCATCAAGCGGTTGCTGGAGGTGGCTGGCGCTCTCGGCGCTACGGGGCTGATCGTCGTCCCTGCCTTCCTGCGCCATGAGTCCTTGCCGCACCACGAGGCCCGGCGGTTCCTGGTCGAGGATTTCTTACCGGATGTCGGTGCCCACGCCGCCCAGCACGGAACGCGTGTCCTTCTTGAGCCCCTCAATCGCCGGGAGGCCTACTTTCTTCGGCTCGTAGCGGATGCCGCAGCCCTTTGCCGCGACAGCGGAAGTCCTGGTGTGGCCTGTATGGGAGACTTCTGGCACATGACCTGGGAAGAAACGAGCGATATGGGGGCGTTCATCTCTGCGGGCGACTACCTTCACCATGTGCACATGGCCAGCCGCAAACACCGCAACATGCCCGGGGAAGACGAAGGCGACGACTACGTGCTCGGGTTCCGCGGTTTAAAGATCATCGGCTATCAGGACTTCGTAAGCC